>NZ_JAWLIR010000030.1:0-20070 GCF_033485195.1 Sporosarcina beigongshangi | reverse complement strand
ACGAATAAAGTTTTTTAAGAAAAACCTTGAAAAAGAATTTATTCTTGTTATAATAAAATTTGTCATGAATGACATAGATACAATTAATAGTTATTATTCCGCAGTAGCTCAGTGGTAGAGCAATCGGCTGTTAACCGATCGGTCGTAGGTTCGAGTCCTACCTGCGGAGCCATATTGCTTCCATAGCTCAGTAGGTAGAGTGCTTCCATGGTAAGGAAGAGGTCACCGGTTCGAATCCGGTTGGAAGCTCCAGAGAGCGTTTTTGCTTACATATCTCCGCTTCAATTGAGAGAAGGAAGGAGCGTACTCAGGTACGTGACTGACTGAGCGAGTGAAGTTGACGCAGTAATGCGAAGCTTATCGCATTTCCTGTTAAAATTGGGAGAAGCGAGCAGAACAAGGAAACGATTGAGAGAAGGAAGGAGCGTACTCGGGTACGTGACTGACTGAGCGAGTGAAGTTGACGCAGTAATGCGAAGCTTATCGCAATTTTAACATGAGGCCCCTTGGTCAAGCGGTTAAGACACCGCCCTTTCACGGCGGTAACACGGGTTCGAATCCCGTAGGGGTCACCATTTTTTAAGAAATAGTATAAATGCTTATCTACTATCCCGTTAAAATTGGGAGAAGCAAGCAAGGCAAGGAAACAATCGAGAAAGCGAAGGAGCGTACATAAGTACGTGACTGAGCGCACGAGTGAAGTTGACGCAGAATTGCGCAGCTAATCAGAACTTTTTCGATAAGAATTATCGAAAAGAGTTTTCCATATTTAAAACTTGGTGGGGTAGCGAAGTGGCTAAACGCGGCGGACTGTAAATCCGCTCCCTCCGGGTTCGGCGGTTCGAATCCGTCCCCCACCACCATTTTTTCTGTAACTCTAAACTTATGCTAATCAAATCCCGTTAAAATTGGGAGGAGCAAGCAGAACAAGGAAGCAATTGAGTTTTTAATGAGCTTCGACAAAGATCGCGACGTCCTGTCGCAAAGTCGAAGTCAGCACATCCTGTGCAAGCGAGCGTACTCAGGTACGTGACTGACCGAGCGACTGCAGCTGACGCAGTAATGCGCCGTTCATCGCAATTTTAACTACTTGGGGGTATAGCCAAGCGGTAAGGCAACGGACTTTGACTCCGTCATTCGTTGGTTCGAATCCAGCTACCCCAGCCATTTTCTGTTTTTAGCTTTACCTTACCTAACCATGTTGATTACAATAAGCACGACTGAACCCTTTTCATATGTGAATTGGGTTTTTTATTTTCAATGAAAACGAATAAATATTCAGATACTTGTCGAGTTGAGTCAAAGCCGCTTATAGACTTACAATAGAGTTATTGTAAAGGGGAGGTAGTTTGATATGAAGCAACTAGACATTTCGATTATTGGAGTTCCACTTGATTTTGGACAAAGCCGTCGTGGGGTAGATATGGGGCCGAGTGCCATTCGTTATGCGGGGGCTGTTGGGAGAATCGAAGCGATTGGCCACCAGGTAACAGATGAAGGAGATATTCCAGTCGGAGCTTCTGAGCGCAAAGAGCATATCGATTCGACGCTTAAAAATTTAGATGAAGTGATTCAAGCGAACACGGCGCTTGCGGTGAAAGTGGCTGCGGTTGTCGAAGCTGGAAAATTTCCGCTTGTGCTAGGTGGAGATCATAGCATTGCAATTGGAACACTGGCAGGACTTTCTGATAAATATAATAATCTGGGTGTCATTTGGTATGATGCACATGCTGATTTGAATACAGCAGAGACTTCACCATCGGGGAATATTCATGGGATGCCGCTTGCTGCAAGTATTGGACTTGGGCATGAGGATCTTGTGAACTTATATAGCAAGAAGCAAAAAGTAAAGCCAGAAAATGTAGTAATCATCGGAGCTCGCTCTGTAGATCCAGGAGAACGTAAATTGATTAAAGAACAAGGTATAAAAGTGTATACGATGCATGAAATCGACCGTGATGGCATGACTGCGGTAATGAAGGACGCAATAGCCTATTTACGTTCACGTAATGTGGATGGCGTGCATTTGTCTCTCGATCTGGACGGACTTGACCCACTATACACACCGGGTGTTGGAACGCCGGTTCCGGGGGGAATTAGCTACAGAGAGAGTCATCTAGCGATGGAAATGTTAGAGGATTCCGGAATGGTGACTTCAGCTGAATTTGTAGAGGTGAATCCGATTTTGGATGAAAAAAACAAAACAGCAGATGTCGCAGTCGGTTTAATGGGCTCATTATTTGGAGAAAAACTACTTTAATTATAGGTATGTCGGGAAGAATTCGATTTCTTCCCGATTTTTTTGATTTCCTTTTGGTAGTTAAAAGAATTCTGGAAATAAGGAGGAAAACCTTTATCATTTCTGTTAAAATAAAACTAATTCAAGTTAATCCTCTGGCAGGTAGGATTCCAGATTTGGAGGTCATCATGCCGAGGTATAATTAATTTTTAAAAAAATGAAACCTGTCGACACCTTCATACGTATAGAAGAGACAGCCGCATAGAGCGGAGGATGAATGCACATTGGATGATTTGGTCAATAGACGAGTGAATGAAGTCCTGAAAGGTCGCCAGGATGCTTTTGAAGAAATTGTGACCTTATTTCAGCATCGCTTGTATCAGGTTTGTTACAGGATGCTTGGCAACGCGCAGGAGGCGGAGGATATCGCCCAAGAAGCGTTTGTTCGCGCCTACACAAATATCCATACTTACGATCAAAACCGGAAATTTTCAACGTGGCTGTTTCGGATTGCGACCAATTTATGCATCGATCGGATTCGTAAAAAGAAGCCGGATTATTATCTCGACGCAGAAGTGCCAGGTACAGAAGGTTTGAATATGTACTCACAAATTGCCGCGCCCGATGAATTGCCGGAAGAGCAAGTCGAAAAGATGGAAATGCAGGAACGGATTCATTATGAAATTGGTAGACTCCCTGATAAATACCGTTCAGTGATTATTTTAAGGTATATTGAGGAGTTACCATTGCAGGAAATTAGTGATATTTTGAAATTGCCATTGGGGACTGTCAAAACCCGCGTCCATCGAGGCCGGGAAGCACTGCGTAAGCAGATGAGCAATTTGTAGGAGGGAAAAGTATGAATACGTGTCCGGAACACATCGTTCATTATATGCACGCGTATTTAGACGGTGATATAAGCCGCGATGAAGAGCGGGAGTTACGGCAGCATTTAGAAAGCTGTGAGCAATGTAAGGAAATGATGAATGGACTAACTGAGTCTATTGCTTTTATAGGAAGTGCTGTCCAAATACAGGCACCGGCTAACTTTGTTAATGGTGTCATGGCGCGTCTTCCGAAGGAGAAGTCTCAAGCAGGCTTCCAACGTTTACTACGCAGACATCCGTTTTTAGCGGCTGCTGCGATGTTTGTGATTCTCATGAGTGCATCACTTTTTTCAAGCTATGGCAACGACCAGCAGTTTTCAGTGACGAAGCAACCGAATTTAATTGTCGAAGGGCAAACAGTGCTGGTGCCAGAAGGTGAAACGGTGAAAGGGAATATTGTTGTGAAGAATGGCGAATTACGTATTGAGGGTCAGGTGGAAGGCAACGTTACTGTCATTCACGGCTCTAAATACATGGCGTCAACAGCGGTGGTGACAGGAACAAGCGAGGAAATCGATAAAGTATTTGATTGGCTATGGTATCAGATGAAGACGACCTTCCAGAATGTTTTCTCGGCTCCGTCAAAAGAAGAGCCGGTGACAGAGTGAATAAGGCGACTGATGTGGACCGCTACAGCGGACACTCAGTCGCTTTCTTCGTTCCAGGGAAGCATAGTCTAGTGCCAGTATGATATACTGTAGGCAAATGAAATTGTGTAAGAAGGTAGGCGAAGCACATGCCCAAGTGGGGAGAACTAATCGATTTAAGTCCAGTAGCAGCACTTGTTAATATTGTGGATGTGCTTCTTGTCTGGTTTGTTTTTTATCAACTGATGAAGATTATAAAAGGAACGAAGGCAGTTCAATTATTAAAAGGAATTTTTGTTATACTAGTCGCCCGTGTGCTGACAGACGTTTTCAGTTTGGATACACTTCGGTTTTTAATGGACCAAGTGCTCCCAATGGGTTTTTTAGCCATTATCATTATCTTCCAGCCTGAGCTAAGACGTGCGCTTGAGCAGCTTGGGAGGGGGCGCCTATTTGCTCGAACGAATATGCAGGAGGATGAAGAGAGGGAGCGGTTGGTGATCGCACTAACGAAGTCCGTGAGTTATATGGCAAAACGCCGGATTGGTGCGCTTATTTCTATTGAAAAAGAAACAGGACTTAGTGAATATATCGAAACGGGTATCCCGTTACATGCAGATATAACATCTGAACTGCTCATTAATATATTCATTCCTAATACACCACTTCATGACGGTGCAGTGATTCTTCAAAAGAACCAAATCGCGGCAGCAGGATGCTATTTACCGTTGTCGGAGAGCTCGTTTATTTCAAAAGAGCTTGGAACACGGCATAGGGCTGCAATAGGGCTAAGTGAAGTCACGGATGCCGTCACGATTATTGTGTCGGAAGAAACAGGTGCCGTCAGTATTACTGCGACTGGCGATTTGGATAGAAATTTAAGTATGGAAGAATTTGAAGCGCGCCTACGCAAAGCGTGGTTTGGTTCAGCGCCTGAGCAGGTTGATCACTCCATCTGGAAGTGGAGGCGGAAAAATGGATAAATTAATGGATACCCCATGGTTTCTTCGACTCACAGCCTTGTTTCTCGCAATCGTTATGTTCTATTCGGTGAGGGCGGCAGAAGAGGACAAAACGGTAGGTGAGGAGCAGGATGTAATCCGTGATGTTGCAGTAGATGTTTACTACGACAATGAAAATTCGGTTGTAACAGGTGTTCCGGAAAAGGTTGACATAACGATTGACGGACCGGCGAATTTCGTTCGAACGACGAAATTGCTGAAAGACTTTACTTTGAAGGTGGATTTACGTAATTTACCAATGGGGCGGCATACTGTTGAGATTAAAGCTGAAAATATCTCCGATAAATTGCGGGTGCGCATAGATCCTGCGACAATTGACGTTGTCATCGAAGAAAAAATTACTGAAACGTTTAGAGTAGACCCAGAAATCAATGAGCGTTTACTCGCCGATGATTTCAATGTTACGAGAATGGAAGTAGTACCGCGAACGATTGAAGTGACGGGTGCGAAGAGCGTCATTGAATCGATTAGCTTTGTGAAAGCATCTGTAACGGGTGAAAAGGGTATGAATAAGTCATTTGAACAGCAGGCAAGAGTCCGTGTGCTCGATAAAGATTTAACGAAATTGAACGTGACGATTGTTCCAGAGCAGGTGACGGTCAAAGTTGAAATCGAAGAATATAATAAAGAAGTTCCTATTGTACTGAAGGCTCGTGGCGTACCGAATGCAGGTGTAACGGTCACCAGTCTTACGTCCGAGGAAAAAACAGTTCGCTTATTTGGTTCCCGTAAAGTGGTGGAAAAAATGACGGAGTTTACCGTTGACGTGGATGTTTCCCAAGTGAGCGGGCAAGGTAGTTTAGATGTGGAGTTAAAAAAGCCGAAGGGCGTTTCACAATTGTCTTTGGATAAAATTAAAGTGAATATAGACGCCTCCACAGAGGATCTCGATGAGGAGACTACCGCACCAGACCTGCCGATTGATGACGAACAAATTGCTACAAAAGAATTCTCAAATGTACCTATTTCGGTAAAAGGGCTTGATGAAAAATTCAAGGGCTCATTTGTGAAACCAACGGATGGTCTGGTTGTATTGACTGTAACGGCAGAAAAAAATGTAATTGATACGTTAGTGCAATCCGATTTCAACGTATACATTGATGCGTCGGAGACGATAGATGAGGGAGAGAAAGTTTTACTCGTTTCGGTAGAAGGCCCATCTGATGTAAAATGGAAGCTTTCAAATGATGAAGTGACGATGCATATTGAACTTGCCTGAGGATTCAACTGAATGTACAGGAATTGAAAGGGAGAATGGAAATGACAAAGTATTTCGGGACTGATGGTGTCCGTGGAGTCGCAAATAAGGAATTGACACCGGAGCTCGCATATAAACTGGGTAGAATGGGTGGGCATGTGTTAACGAAAGAAGCGCAAGGGAAATCCCAGGTGCTTGTCGGAAGGGATACGCGTATCTCAGGACAGATGCTTGAAAGCGCCTTGATTGCTGGACTTTTATCGACAGGGGTCGAAGTGATGACGCTTGGGGTAATTAGTACGCCAGGTGTTGCTTACTTAACAAGGGTCATGAATGCACAAGCGGGTGTGATGATTTCAGCCTCACATAATCCAGTCGAAGACAACGGCATTAAGTTCTTTGGTGCTGATGGATACAAACTGACGGATGAACAGGAAGAGGAGATTGAATTACTGCTAAATGCGGAGGAAGATACTTTGCCGCGTCCTGTAGGTGCAGATGTTGGATCCATTACTGAATACTTTGAGGGTGGCCATAAATATATTCAATACCTTAAACAGACGGTCGATGAGGAGTTCACAGGCATCCACGTTGCACTTGATTGCGCGCATGGTGCAACATCACCACTGGCGACCCATCTATTCGCGGATTTGGATGCAGATTTGTCAACGATGGGTGCTTCTCCGAATGGCTTGAATATTAACGAAGGTGTCGGTTCAACTCACCCTGAGGAGTTAGCGAAATTTGTCCTTGAAAAAGGCGCTCACATTGGTTTGGCGTTTGACGGGGACGGAGATCGTTTGATTGCAGTCGATGAAAATGGACAAATCGTAGATGGCGACCAAATTATGTACATCATTGCTCGTTATCTCCACTCAGAAGGTCGACTAAAGTCGGGGACCATTGTTTCGACAGTTATGAGTAATCTCGGTTTTTACAAAGCACTTGAAAAGCATGACTTGAAAAGTGTAAAAACAGCTGTCGGTGATCGATACGTTGTCGAAGAGATGAGAAAAGAAAATTATAATCTTGGCGGTGAACAATCGGGTCATATTGTTTTCCTTGATTATAATACGACGGGTGATGGGCTACTGACTGGTTTGCAGCTCGTTAATATTATGAAACGGACGGGTCGAAAGCTATCTGATCTTGCTGGCGAAATGACGATTTATCCACAAAGACTCGTGAACATTCGTGTGACTGATAAAAATGCGGTGACAGATAATGAGCGAGTGGCGAAGGTTATTGAAGAAGTTGAGCAGGAAATGGCTGGTGACGGTCGAGTACTCGTTCGTCCTTCAGGCACTGAGCCGCTTGTCCGTGTGATGGTGGAGGCTTCGACAGAAGAGGATTGTGAACGACTTGTAGAACGGATTGCCGATGTCGTTCGTAGTGAAATGGGAATGGAATAATAGACTGAAGATGCCACTATTGTTGGTATCTTCTTTTTTATTCCAAAAAAAGATCATTTGCCAGTGAGTGAAGAAATACACTCCCATGCAAATGACCCATTGAACTCAATATCTTTTTTGGAATTTATTTCGTATAACAATAGCTGATGAATTTAGAATGAGCAAAGCGACTAACAGGACGATAATTGTTGCTGCCGCTAGATTGGCATATTCCGCGACGAGCGAGGAATCGAGTGTCCAATAATAGATTTGCATCGGTAATACAGTGAATTTATCGAAAATACCTCCCGGAAAAGGAAGAAGTAATGCTGGAATTCCGATAACGACTAATGGTGCTGTTTCACCAATAGCACGTGATAAGGATAGAATAGCACCCGTTAGAATTCCAGGTAGTGCGACGGGTAAGATGGTTGTTTTAATGGTTTGCCATTTTGTAGCGCCCATTCCATAAGAGGCTTCGCTTAAATGATTGGGTACCGCACGAATGGCTTCCTGGCTAGCAACAATGACAATCGGTAAAATAAGCAATGCCATCGTTAAGCCGCCTGCTAAAATAATATTACCGAACTGCATGGCTCTGACAAAAACGGTTAAACCCAAAATTCCGTATACGATAGAGGGAACACCTGCTAAATTAGCAATATTCGTTTGAATGAATCCTTGCAGTCTGCCTTTTTTAGCATACAGCTCTAGATAAAGTGCTGTTCCAACGCCTAAAAACAGTGTGACAGGGACAACGACGAACATTAACCAAGCAGTACCGAGAATCGCACCCATTATACCGGCTCGTTCAGGGCGTGTAGACAGCTTACCTGTCAGGAAATCCATATTGATCCAGCCGATTCCTTGGGAGACGACACGATAGATAAGGACAGCTAGGATAATTAGCCCGAAAAGCGTGGACAACAGAAAGATGAATTTAGCAACGCTATTCAGTAGCAATCTAAAATTAATTCTCCGTGTTACGCTACCTTGATTCACTTGCTCCATGTTAATATTCCTCCCTAAATTTACGTGAAACGGCTCTTGCAATGATATTCATCACGAGTGTGAAGACGAATAATGTCATGGCAACTGCATAAAGACTATAGTAAACAGTCGATCCCGTGGCAGCATCTCCGCCGGTTACTTCAACGATATAAGCGGTCATCGTTTGCATGGACTGTGTAATGTCAAATGTAAAGTTTTTCGTACTACCACTTGCGATTGTTACAATCATCGTTTCACCAATCGCTCGTGAAATACCGAGTACGAAGGAGGCGATGATACCTGATAACGCAGCAGGGATGACGACTTTTCTCGTCACTTCTAGCTTGGTCGAACCTAAACCAAGTGCACCATCACGCATAGCTTGTGGTACAGAACTCATCGCATCCTCTGATAAGGAAGCAATCATCGGAATGATCATGACGCCCATAACAATCCCTGGACTTAAAATGTTTGTGGCCTGTAGATTTGGAATTAATTCACGTAATATGGGTGTGACGAACGTGAAGGCGAAAAAGCCATAGACAATCGTCGGAATTCCTGCAAGAATTTCTAATAATGGTTTAACAACTTTTCGTACACGTTCTGATGCATATTCACTTAAATAGATAGCTGTCATGAGTCCGATAGGGACAGCGACAAGCATGGCGATGAGCGACGAAGTGACCGTTCCCAAGATGAGAGGGAGCACACCGAATTCAGGTGTTTGACTCAAAGGCTTCAGTACAGTTCCTGTGAAAAAGTCTAAAAATGGAACACGCTTGAAGAACTCGATCGTCTCAGATAGCAATGTATAGATAATCCCAATTGTCGTAAAAATTGAAACGGAGGCGATTAAGAATAGCAGGGTAGGTATCGCTTTTTCAAATAGCTCTTTGAAGTTTCTCGATTGCCTTTTTTGTTCAATTAATTCTCGGATATTGGGCTCTTTATTGGTTGTGGACATTGTGCAAAGCACTCCTTCTACCGTATATAAGTAATAAGAAGATGAGCCGTAACTTAAATCAGTAGAGTTCTCTACTGGTTCAAGTTACGGCCATTGGTGGATCTAGCACCCATCTTCTTATGTTGTATTATTTCAAGCCGTTTAAGAAATCAACGTTTGCTTTTGCTTCTGCATCAGGAATCGGTGCGAAGCCTGTTTCGCCTGCAAATGTATTGACGTTGTTCATCGCATAGATTGCGAAGTCTAGTACTTGTGGTTTAGCTTTTGCATTATCTACATTCAAGTAAGTAAAGACAGGGCGTGTGAAATCAGCGTAGTCTCCGTCTTCTGAAATTGTATCAAGTGACGGTTCAATTGCACCATTTCCGAAGTCTACATGTACTGCACCTAACTTATCTTGGTTGTTGACGTAGTAACCAAATCCGAAGAATGCAATACCATTTTTGTCTTCAGATACTAAGTTAACAAGTGTTGAGTAATCTTGTTGAAGATTGACTGTGCTTACTAGGTCTTGCTTATCAAGAATTTTTTCATAGAAAAACTCGTACGTACCGTGGTTTTCATTCGGGCCCATTGCTTTAATGTCTTCAGCAGGCCAGTCTGGATTGATGTCAGACCATTTTACGATTCCGCTATCAGCTTTGAAGATGCTGATAAGTTGTTCAGGCGTCATTTCTGTAGCCCAGTCATTGTCTTTGTTAATAACGAATGTTAAGCCGTCCAATGCTACTTTTAACTCTTTTACTTCCATGCCGAGTGCATCTGCTTCAGCTTGTTCTTCTTCTTTAATGTTACGAGAAGCATCGTTAAAGTCTGTGCCGTTTTCAACTAAAAACTTTTTGAATCCAGCGCTTGTTCCTGCGCGGCTTACTTCGACAGATACATCTTCTTGCTCATTGATCATATATTCTTCAGCGATTTTAGCCATTAACGGATATACAGTTCCAGATCCATCAATTGTTACACTACCTTCTAAATCAGCTGATTTGCTGTCATCGACTTTGCTTTCTGTTGCTGGTGTTGTTGAATCGGAATTATCTTTGTTATCTGTTCCTGAATCCGCCCCGCCACATGCTGCTGTGATTACTGCGAGTGCAGCCACTACTAGGAATAAAAGATACTTTTTAAATGACATTTGAATTGTCCTCCCAAAACGGATTTTTTGTTGAAAGATTTGCTCTTTCAATTGTTAGTATAAGGGCTGAATGTTAAGAGAGTATGATTAAAATGTAAATGCTTTGTAAATGTTAAGTTTAATGAATTAAAAAAGTCATCCTGGGGATGAGGATGACTTTTACATAGAGAGTTGACTGGGGTATTCCATTGAAATTCGCTTGGCGCTTGGGGATGCATGTGCTAGTTTGTGGTTAACACGTTCATCAGTTCAATTAATATAGATAGTATTATTAACCGAAACGACCGTTGATGTAGTCGTTTGTTAACGGGTCTGCTGGGTTGTTGAAGATGGTAGAAGTACGATCACATTCGACAATTTCACCATTGAGGAAAAAGGCGGTGCGATCTGAAATCCGAGCAGCTTGCTGCATGTTATGTGTGACGATTGCGATAGTGACATCGTTTTTAATGCTGTCGATCAGCTCTTCTACTTTATGCGTAGAAACGGGATCGAGTGCAGATGTTGGCTCGTCCATTAGGATGACTTCTGGATCAACCGCGAGACAGCGGGCGATACATAGACGCTGCTGTTGACCACCGGAAAGTCCATAGGCGCTTTTATGCAGGCGGTCTATTACTTCATCCCATAGTGCGGCTTTGCGTAAGCTGTCTTCGACAACCATGTCGAGCATCGCTTTATTGCGGATACCGTGAATTTTCGGGCCAAATGCAACATTTTCATAAATGGATTTTGGGAATGGGTTTGGCTTTTGAAATACCATGCCCACTTTCGAGCGCAACAATTCGACAGGCATTGCTTTACCAAGTATGTTGTTACCTTGGAAAGTTAAGTTACCAGAAATCGTAACGTCGGGTACGAGCTCGACCATGCGGTTTAGTGTTTTTAAATACGTCGATTTACCACAACCGGAAGGGCCGATGATCGCTGTCACTTCTTTTTCGTTGATAGATAGATCGATATTTTTAAGTGCGTGGGATGATCCATACCAAAGGTTCAATCCATTTGTTTCGTAGACGGGTTTATTCCAAGTTGTATTTTTCATAACGTGTAATTGAACATCCTTTTTACGCTCTAATTGTAAGGTCATGAGTATCCTCCTTATTAGTGTTGGAGCTATATTTAGTCAAACTTATTAGTGTAAGTACCCTTGCTTTCTTAATGATAAACAATGATTGTTGAGTGCGTGTGAAGGAATTGTTAAGAGATTGTAAATGGCAAATGGACCTCATTGAAGTGAGGTCCATTCGATGTCATTCAAAAATATAATGCAATGCTTTCACTGCTTGGTCGACGGTTTCGACGGTGGCGTGTGCTTTGCGGGATAATTCTTTCAGTGCGTGGTGATGTGCTTCGTTACGAATGAGGATAAGTGGTTTTCCGAATGCAACGGCGGCGCTGGCATCCATTGCCGTATTCCATTGTTTATATTGTTCGCCAAAAAGTGCGATGACGACATCGGCTTTCTTCATTAAAATCTCTGTGCGTAAATTATTGAAGTTGGACGCCGCAGCATCTTTGAAAATGGCGTTAGGCTGCTTGCCTAAAATATCTTCCCCGATGTTGTCGGAACGATCGTGGTCTTCCATTGGTCCGACGAAGTCGATTGGTAAATTCAGTGCGGCTACTTTCAGCTTTACGTCCTTTCTCCATGAACTATGAATTTCTCCAGCAAGGTAAACGGTTAATCGCATATGTCAATCCCTCCTATTATGATTCATTGTAGCACTTTGAAGCAAGCGACGAAAGAAGATGAAACGCCAATGACATCGAAATGAGTGAACTTCCCGAATAATGGCATTTTTATAAAGTTATTTTGTCCTACTACTATGCTACTAAATGTAGATGGGCTATACTTAATTTAAAGTTGAAATGTTTACGCTTACATAAGGGGGATATGTATGAGGTTTACAGTGGGGAAAAAATTATGGGGTGGATTTTTATCGGTGCTAGTACTGCTAGTTATTGTCGGTGCAATGGGTTATTGGTCACTTCTAAAGATGAATGACGAATATCGTTTTTTAATTGATGATCGGGTGGAGAAGATAAAGCTTCTCCAAGAGCTTTCAGCAACTCAGCTTAAAACTGAAAATGATGTGCGGGGCTTCCTTCTATTTAATAATGTTTCCTATTTAACGAATCGGAGCGATTTGAGTGATTTGTTTGACGCGCAGTGGGAACAATTGTACAGCATGAACCAAGATGACTCCGCGAAATTGCTGCTTGATGGGATAAAGGGTGGACGTCAGAGCTATACGGAAGCAGCAGACAAGACGATAAGCGAGTTTAATAAAGCGATTAAAGACATGGAAGCAGCTGTCAGTATTGCGTCAATTGCAGCTGTTCATGATAAAGCGATTGAACAGAAAATTACAGAGTTGATTGAGCAGCAGGAAGAGGAGATGAGACAGACAGAAGTAAGTCTAAAAAGTTTACTGAATTGGACTCGTCTAGTCATCATTGGAATGATAGGGGTTGCTGTAGTTCTGAGCATTGTAGTGGCACAACTTATTAGTCGTAGTATCGCGCGACCAGTTGGAAAGATGACGGGTGCTTTAGCGGAAATTGCAGCTGGAAATCTTGCGGTTGAACCACTTTCTATTCGTAATAGGGATGAGATTGGAGAAATGGCAACAGCTTTTAATGAGATGACGGGAGATTTGCGTGGAATTATTACACGTGCCCGAGAATCGGCGGCAGAGCTTTCGAGTCAAGCAGAGGGGCTCTCGGCAAGCTCCGATCAAAGTCTTGCAGCATCCGAAATGGTTTCCGAAATAGCAGAGCGTAACTTAACTGGCAGTAGCACGCAAGTGGAAATTGTCCAGAAAACGTCCGCCGCGGTGGGTGAGATGATTGTCGGTATCGATCGCATTAATGATGATAATGAAGCGATGCTTCTTTCATCTGAAGATGTGACGAAGCTCGTTGAAGAAGGAGCCGGGTTAATGCAGGATGTCACGGAACAAATGACTGTTATCAGCTCGGCGATTAGGCAATCAGAAGGAATCATGAATGGGATGGCAACTCGTTCGGAAGAAATTCGGAAAGTTACATCTCTCATTACAGATATTGCAGAACAAACAAACTTATTGGCGTTGAACGCGGCGATTGAAGCTGCACGTGCAGGCGAACATGGAAAAGGCTTTGCAGTTGTAGCGGAAGAAGTGAGAAATCTAGCAGAGCAGTCGAAGCGTTCAGCAGCGGAAATTGGGAGTATGATTGATGCGATAATCGGTAATGTTGGACAGGCTGTTTCGAGTACGGAGGATGGCAATCGTAGTGTAGAAGAAGGGCTTGTTGTGACGGAGCGCACGCGTGAAGTATTTAGCCGAATTGAATTCGCGGCAGGAGACGTCGGTGAGAAAATTTCAGCAGTTTCCGCAGCGATTGTGCAAATCCGTATGATGACAGAAGAAGTTGTAGGCGGAGCCACGCAGGTGAACGAGCTCGCTATACAGCTAGCTGAAGAAGCACAATCTACAAGTGCAGCGACAGAACAACAGCTCGCTTCGAATGAGGAGATTTCATCGAGCTCACAAATGTTAGCAAATCTTGCAGAAAAACTACGAAGTGATATGAGTAGATTTACAGTCTGAGGCATAAGCACTGCTCTCAATGGCTCGAAAGTGTAGCATATAGATAAGAGAGACAGGGGGGATTGTGATGAAGACACTTTGGCATAACGGCAAGCTTTATACAATGCAAGAGGAAGGCGACCAGATAGAGGCGTTGCTAACGGAAAATGGTAGGATCATTGCGGTTGGAACTTATGCGGCGTTGAGTGGACAAGCTGACGAAGCGGTTGATTTAAATGGCGCGGTTCTTTATCCGGGATTCGTTGATAGTCATATGCATATGATTGGGCATGGGGAGAAGCTGCTTAGTTTGGATTTATCGCAAGCGGCGTCTGCTGAACAGATGATGGATATGTTGGTAGGAGCGCATGCGGGATTAGCAGTGGATGAGTGGTTTGTCGGGGAAGGCTGGAATGAAAACAACTTCCCTGACAAAAAGATTTTCACGCGTCAGGAATTGGATAAAGTGACGGATTCGCCGATGATTTTGAAACGGACATGCCGGCATGCAATGCTGGTTAATTCGAGGGCGCTTGAACTGGCAGGCATTACGAAGGACACGCCAGACCCTGTAGATGGTGTTATTATGCGAGATGCTGACGGTGAGCCGACGGGTTATTTGAAGGAAGGTGCGATGGCTTTGGTGGCGGATTTGATGCCAGAGCCAACGGAAAGGTATTTGACGCGTGCATTGCAGAAATCAGTCGAAGATTTGCTGTCACTCGGTTTGACGGGTGCCGTGACGGAAGACATGGGCTATTATGGTGACTACCGCAATCCAATGCAGGCGTTTCGAAACGTCATTGGCTCGAACAATAAATTCCGTGCGCATTTGCTGCGAAGGTCAACTGTGTTTGAGCAAATGATGGCGGATAACACGACATATGATGAATTGTGGATTGAGCCTGGCGCGATGAAGTTTTTCATCGACGGTGCGCTTGGCGGGAGAACGGCATTGTTAAGTGCGCCATATTCGGATGCACCCGAGCTAACGGGCATGACAGTCGTGACGGATGAAGAAATCGATAAGCTTGTGAAGTTAGCACGACAATATAATGAAGCAATTGCGGTTCATGTTATTGGAGATGCCGCGGTGGAAAAAGCGTTGGATGCCATTGAAAAGTATCCGGTGCCTGTAGGAAAGTGCGATCGCTTGATTCATGTGAATGTGTTGCGTGCTGACTTAGTGGAGCGGATGGCGCAGTTGCCAGTTATTCTCGATATTCAGCCAGTATTTGTATCATCTGATTTCCCGTGGGTAATGGACCGCTTGGGCGAGAATCGTCTTGATTGGGCGTATGCTTGGAAAAAGCTACTCGACCGCGGGTTTATTTGTGGCGGTGGTTCTGATGCGCCGATTGAAGAGGTAGATCCATTACTCGGTATTTACGCAGCAGTGGCCCGTCGAAAACCAGGTGAAAGTCATGAAGGCTATTTGCCGAATGAAAGCTTAAGCCGCTTTGAGGCAATTGGCTTGTTTACGACGGGAAGTGCAGGGACGATTGGTAAAGAGGAAGTCAGAGGTAAGTTGGCGGTAGGATTTGACGCTGATTTCACAGTGTTGGATCGAGATTTATTTGAGGTAGATGTGGAAGAGATTGTGGATGCCAATGTGGTGATGACGGTTGTTGCGGGTGAAGTGATGTATAAAGGTGAGGGTCATTAAATAATACAATGCTACTGGAGATACAATGGATGAAGAAAAAACAGATGCGCTGGTATTGGTGTGAGTGAGCCTTTCCCATTTGTGGTAAGCTATGTATAGGAATTCTACGTAGCATTTACCCCCAAAAAGAGAGGATATTACCCGATGAACGGACAAAACCGTGCAGATGTAAAACCAGGACTAAAAGTAGCAGTTATATTAAAGAAAGACCAGCGAACAGGTGTGAAAACAGAAGGAGTCGTCAAGGATTTATTGACCAACTCAAGCTTTCACCCACACGGCATTAAAGTGCGCCTCGAAGACGGACAAGTCGGACGGGTTTGTGACATATTGTAATGAAAAAAAGATCCGTGGAGGATCTTTTTTGTGTTCCAAAACCGTGTCGGGTAACTGAAGAACATTATTCTTCAATATAACATTGCAAAATAGCGAATTGCCTATTTTCAATTTTTACCTCAACTCTAATTTTCTGTCCATTTCTCTCGAATAAACCATCGTCCGAATAGTGCCAGCTGTCCTGATTCATTGTTTCTATAATCTCATTTCTATCTACATGTTCTCGTAGTGTTAAATATTTCAATGGTTTTTCGGAAATTTGCACCATCTTTTTATCGCTTGTAGATAGTTGCCAAACTGCTGCCGATACTGCTGAAATGTCTCCGTCTCCCCATTGATAGAAGTCAAAGTACATGAGAGAAAGAAATCCTAAAATCCCGATAAATGGGGCAAACCTTAATAGAAATCGCCGTTTTGGCGATTGCCTAGTTTCTCTAAGCGCTATATCATTTCTTCTATATTGTTCGTTTAGGTCATTTTTCACTCCCACTTTACACCCTCTGTTTTAGTAATATACACTCTCATTGTTTTATTGACACAAATAGTAATCCGATTTTAGGTAGACTTGGATGTATCATCAATAAACTTAAAATAAGGCAAAACAATACCCGCTAACGACACACAACTAATAATTGAACCAATCAAAACATATAAAGGTCTAATCCCCCATAACTCACTCACAATGCCTCCGACTACAATTCCAATCGGCATTGCTGCACGAATAATAACCAACCGAACCGACATGACTTTGCCCATCAAATGATTTGGAACCGCCTGTTGGCAAATCGTGATGTTATGAATGCTGAAGACAGCCATCATAATTCCGGCAATCATTTCCACAACAATCGCTAGCGCCATCGTTTGAATAACTCCCAGCGCAATGTAAGTAAATCCGCCAACTACTAAAGCACCGAGCATTATCATTCTTCGACTGTGAAATTTCACTTTCCCAATCAACATAGACCCAATCACATAGCCTAAAGGAAAGCCGGCCATAAATAAGCCGTAATCTTCGTAGTCTCCTTTCAAAATATCCGTGATATAGGGCAGATTGATTACCATTGTGACACCGACTCCAAATTGCACGAACGCCAGAAATATCCCTAGCCAGACAATCGTCCGCTCTTGAAAAAAATAGCGAATGCCTTCTGTGAACTGCTCCAACCAGGTTGTCCGTATCACTATGGTAGTCCTTTGTTCCCTCACCCATAACAGTAGAAATCCGCTTACCGTCAGCAATATAAAGACGAGCGACAGCGTCAAATTTGTTCCGACATATTCAATCACAATCCCACCAGCAGCCGGTGCAAGAAACATCATCAATCTTGTCGTCCCATCCAAATAAGCATTGGCCATCGGTAGCTGTTCCTTCGAGACAATTGTCGGCGTAATGGCTTGGCTTGCTGGAACATAAAGCGGAGTGACAAGCCCAATAATGATTTGCACAACATAAATATGCCAGACGTCCAGCATGCCGACGAATAGCGCTACGAGTGGTACAAGAAAAACCAAAGCCCTTGTCCACTGGGAAAAAATCATAATCCATTTGCGGCTCCATTTATCAATAAAGGGGCCACTGACTAACTGCAACAAAATGGAGGGGATGAAGTACAGCAACCACATACTGCCCAACGCCAACTTCGATCCTGTCAGCTCATACACAATAATCGAGTTGCAAAATGTTCCAAAGGAGCCACCTAATTCAGAGATGGCACTCCCCGTCCAAAGGGAAACAAATCCACGGTTTTTCAAAATAGGATTATTCATAAACCACTCCTTCTAGCCGTTATTGGTGTAAATAAAGCTCTAACTCTTTGGATAATGCAGCCAGTGATTGTTCTTTCAAATAGTAGTTCGATGATCGATTGCCAACTAAAGAAGCGGCTCTTAAAATCTTTAAATGGTGATGCACAGTCGATTTTCCTAATTCCAATTGCTCGGTAATTTCTTTTAGCGAGTAATCACGCTCAGATAAAAGCTTAATCATGCGAAGCCTCACCTCATCACCCAATGCTTTATGTTTTTGAATGAATAAGTAGTTAGGCAAATACTTATCATCGGGAAAAATACTCGTGTTAGGAATCGGATAATAGAAAACTTTCGTACCTTCAATATCTGAAACAATCGTCCAAGGTCGATACGTTAGTTGGGGAATCAACAAAACCCGGTGAACACTTGGTTCAGGGGCGTATTCTGTCCCATCAGTAGCCCACGCCACAAACTCTTCTGGAGAAAGTTTTTCTTTCATACTATTTTTTTCATCGAAATCCCTTTTCAAAATGGTTAGCAAATGATCCGCATCAGCATGAATAACTGTTTCAATCCATAACGACATGACGGCGAGTAAATGCATTTTTGCATCAACGACATTCACCTGGCTGATAAATTCAATATAAGCAGGGAGAAATGGATTGTCCTTGGCGGCTTGTTTCATTGAATCGACAGACTCTCGATCGCCATTCGCCGCAAGCATCCTGCATTGTTGGAGAGCTGTTCCGAAGTATGGGAGACAACAATATTTAAACTGTTCATCACTCAAGTTATGGACATACTCTTTGAATTTATCCAAGTCATTCGAGTTGCTCTCAAAAGCATGTAAAAGCTGAAGCAAACTTTTCCACGTATTATGTTGTTCTACATAATCAAGTTCGTTTTTTAACGCAGTGGGCATTTCAAGTCTAAGCTTTTCAAATTCACCATTCTTCTCTAACGTGTCTACTAAAGGTGTATTCGTGATAGCGGCAATACCTAACGCACTTTCCCACAATAAAGAATACTCAAGTTCAACTTGGTAGGACTCTCTTTTCCTACCTGTAATGGTTAATAGATTCAATTGGCTTCACCTCTTTTTTTAATTAGTATAACTACTTCAAGTAGGGTATTCAACTAATATAGAATTTTTTATTCTGTATTTATGAAACTTGTGAAAATCTATTCTTCCCCACAAAGAATGGATTTTTTGTGGTAAAGTTTTCTTATGTCTGAATAGCACGGAAATGGGGGTAGTGATATGGAGAAAGATGTTTTTCGGAGAACAGGCGACGTTGTGCTGTTCATTGTTATTATGGGCTTTTTGTTGCCGTTTGCTCTCATAGGTGCCTTATTCGTTTGGTTGTCGGGGCAGCTCTTTTTATTGTTGCTGCTGGTAGTGGTGTATGTGTCGGTAGGGGCTGTGCTCGTTGTGAATTTATTTAATAAAGACAAGCATAAAAAGCTCGTTTATCGAATCATTGCGGGGGCTATCGTTTTGTCACTGATTCCGGCGATTCCAGGGATTTACGATAAAACAAGACCTGTTGTTCGAGATGGTCATGTGGACACGTCTAGCTATGCACCTTTTCATGAGCTTTCACAGGTTGTGAAGCTTACGGAGCCCTCAACGTTAAAAATCACAGATAATCTTCCTATTTTAGACGGTGCAACGGCACTTTATCCGATTTACTCGGCTTTCGCACGTGCTGTTTATCCTGAAAAAGAATATTACCAGCATGATAGTGAAGTGATGTCGAATCGTATCGGGGAAGCTTATAATAATCTGATTAACGGCAGAGTTGATATTATTTTCGCGGCGGCTCCATCTGACCAGCAGTTGGCGACGGCGAAGCGATTAGGTAATGAGTTGAAGTTGACGCCGATTGGCAAGGAAGCCTTTGTGTTCTTCGTCAATGACAAAAATCCAGTGAAAAGCCTAACTGCGGATGATATCAAAAGCATTTATGCGGGGGATATTACAAATTGGAAAGAGGTTGGCGGTAAGAATAAGGATATTCGTGCCTTCCAGCGCCCGCAGGATAGTGGTAGTCAGACAGCTCTCCAGCATTTTATGGGTGACAGGCCAATCATGGACCCACCAGTTGAGGATATTGCGTCACTTATGGGCACAATCATCGACCAAGTATCCGATTATAAAAACTACAACAATGCGATTGGCTATACATTTAGATACTATTCAACGGAGATGACGAACAATAATAGCATTCGTTTACTAGCAGTAAATGGTGTCGAGCCCACGAAGGAAACCATTCGCTCGGGCGAGTATCCGATTACGAACGAGTTGTATGCGGTGACTGCTGGTAGTGA
>NZ_JAWLIR010000029.1:0-6195 GCF_033485195.1 Sporosarcina beigongshangi | reverse complement strand
CTAACTTTTAGGGGTCACAACACATTGACTTCAAGGCTGTTTTTTTAATTCTTCATCCGGGGATCTAGCGCATCACGTAAGCCGTCACCCATTAGGTTAAAGCCAAGGACGGTGAACATAATCGCGAGTCCTGGGAAAATCATTGTCCATGGAGCGGACTGTAAATAGTTTTTCGAGTCGGCGAGTATTGTTCCCCATTCCGGTTGCGGTGCCTGAGCTCCTAAACCTAGGAAACCAAGAGCAGCCGTTTCTAGAATTGCCGTTGCAATGGCAAGCGTGCCTTGAACAATGACGGGTGCCATCGAGTTCGGCAAAATGTGGGAATATAGAATCCTTACATCCTTCATCCCAATCGCCTTCGCTGCCATAATATACTCATCTTCTTTAATACTCAATACTTTTGAACGAATGAGCCGTCCAAAGTTCGGCACATTTATAATCGCAATTGCGATAAGTGCATTTTGTAAGCTTGGGCCGAGTACAGAAACAATTGCAATCGCTAATAGAATAGAAGGAAATGCAAGCATAATATCAAACAGCCTTGAAATCACTATATCTACCCAACGACCATAGTACCCCGCAAGAATTCCAAGTATACTTCCAATAACGACTGATCCAATGACCGAGAAGAAGCCCACCGATAAAGAAATACGCGCGCCGTAGATAATTCGAGATAAGATATCTCGACCAAGATCATCCGTTCCGAGCCAGTATTCACTGGAAGGAGGGAGAAGCCGATCAGCTAGAACTTGATCGTTAATACCTTCTTTCGCAATCCATGGACCGAAAATCGCAAGTAGCACGAAGAAAATTACAATTCCAGCACCGACCACAGCAACTTTGTTCTTACTGAAACTTCTCCATGCTTCACGCCCAGGTCCTGCTACTTTTTCAATTTCCACTTTATCATTCACTTTTGGCACTAATTCAGACATAAATGCTTCCCCCTTCCTCAGTCATATTTAATCCTTGGATCGATGAGACCATACAACAGGTCGACAACCAGGTTAATCATGACGAAGAAGAATGCGACGATGAGTATGCCTGATTGAATGACTGGATAGTCCCTTGCACCGATGGCTTCGTAAATGTAACGCCCAATACCAGGCCAAGCGAAAATCGATTCTGTTAAAATCGCTCCGCCGAGCAGCATCCCCATTTGTAATCCAATAATCGTTAGTACAGGAATAATCGCATTTTTCAACGCATGTTTATATACAACCCAAAACATTTTTTGTCCTTTTGCACGAGCTGTACGTACATAATCAGCCCGCATAACCTCAAGCATACTCGAGCGTGTCATCCGCGCAATAATCGCCATCGGAATTGTCGCAAGCGCTAGCCCCGGTAAAATAAGGTGACGAATGACTTGCCATAACTGGTCAAAACGCCCTTGAATAAGGCTATCAAGCACATAAAGATTCGTTATGGCACTTACGGGGTCTCGTACTTCCTCCCGTCCAGTCGTCGGTAGCCAGTGAAGCTCTAACGCAAATACCCATTGACCCATTAAACCGAGCCAGAAAATGGGCATCGATACTCCAACAAGCGCTAAAATCATGGCCGTATAATCAAACCATGAATTTTGGAACCACGCCGAAATAATACCCGCATTAATACCGATAACAATAGCGATAATAATAGCAAAAAGCGCCAGTTCAAAAGTAGCTGCAAAATAAGGCCAAATTTCATCCGCTACAGGTGCCCGCGTTCTCATCGATTCGCCAAGATCACCTTTAAATAGATCTCCTAAATAATGAAAGTACTGAATATACCATGGATTATCGAGTCCAAGCTTAATCGTCAATGCCTCGACAGCCTCTTTACTTGCCTGTTGGCCAAGAATGATCTGTGCGGGATTACCCGGAATGGCCCGGATGATCATGAATACGATGAACGTCATCCCAAGTAGGACAGGAATGAGCTGCAGCAACCTTTTCCCAATATAGCTGAGCATAAACTTTCCCCCTCCAACACTTTATCTCTACTATGTATTAACTGTTACTTTTATCAATTGCACCGAAGACTTCAATCAAGAGTCAAGTTAAAAAAGGGAGAAATCTTGCAGACCTCTCCCTTTCCTTCTATTACTAAAAACAGATTACTTAAATTCTACACTTGATAGTAGATCCGATCCAGTTGGATGCGGAAGGAATCCTGATAGATCACTAGCGCCACCTAGAAGTGGAGTCGAGTGAGCTAACGGTACCCATGGAGCTTCCTCATGGATAATTTCCTGTGCTTTTTTGTAAAGCTCATTACGTTTCGCTTCATCTGTTTCAGTTTGTGCTTGAATAAACAACTCGTGCATTTCATCATTTTGATAGTACGTATAGTTATTGCTTCCGATATTATCTTCATCTAGAAGAACGTATAGGAAGTTATCTGCATCTCCGTTATCACCAGTCCAACCAAGCATGAACGCATCTGCGTCTCCTTTACTTGCAAGATCCAAGTAAGTTGCCCACTCATGTGACACAATAGTCGCCGTGATGCCAACATCTGCAAGGTTTTTCTGAATAACTTCAGCTACTTTTTTACCGTCTGGCATGTATGGACGTGGTACAGGCATTGCCCATAGTTCCATCTCAAAACCATCTGCTAATCCAGCTTGTGCAAGAAGTTCTTTTGCTTTTTCAGGATTATAGTCGTATCCTTCGATATCATCGTTATAGCCTGAAATTGATGGCGGCATTGGGTTTTTCGCAACATTTGCACGCCCTTCAAAGAATGCATCGACGATAGATTGTTTGTCAATAGCATGGTTAATCGCTTGACGTACTTCTTTCTTGTCGAAAGGAGGACGTGTAACTGTTAAACCTAGGTAACCAACGTTCATAGATGGACGTTCAAACAACTGTAGGTCAGCGTTTCCTTCGATTGCTTTACCATCAGATGGGTTAATACCATCTGCAAGTTCGATATCCCCATTCATCAATGCATTCAAACGTGCAGTGTTGTCAGGAATTGAACGGAAAATAATTTTTTGTAGCTTTGGTAATCCTTCTTGCCAATAATCATCGAATTTCTCAATTGTAATCGTTTCATTTGGCTTCCAGTCAACAAATTTGAAAGGTCCTGTACCTACTGGATTTCTTTCAAAATCATCGTCACCTTTTTCAAATGCTGTTGGACTTGCAATCGCAAACATACTCATTGCAATATTTTTTAGGAATGGTGCTTGTTGACGCGTCAATGTAACGATAACTTTGTTATCGCCATCAGCAGTTACTGAATCGATAACGCGTTCTGGATCATCCTTGAAACCACCAAACATAGAGTAGTAGTAAGGGAATTTATCAGGATCTCCATTTGCCCAACGATCAAAGTTTTTCACAACCGCTTCTGCATTGAAGTCTGTACCATCATGGAACTTAACACCTTCACGCAGTGTGAAGGTATACGTTAAACCGTCTTCACTTGGCTCCCACTCTGTTGCAAGACCAGGCTGAATCGTAGTGTCTTGCTCGCCAAAGTTCAACAGTGTTTCGTAAAGGTTAACTGTAACCTTGAAGGATTCTCCCTCAGTAACACGGGATGGATCAAGAGAAGTAGAGTCTCCACCGCGTCCAAATACCAATGTATCTTTAACGTCTTTTTGAACCACTTTTTCTCCGTCTTCACTTTTTTTGCCATCATCAGTTTTGCCATCACTTGAACCTGAAGAACAGGCTGCGAGTGCTGCCGAAAGTACTAATAACATCATTAAAGCGAACGACCAAAACTTTCTTTTATTCATACTGACCCCTCCATCTGTTTCTGTTTTATATCATTGCCGCCCTGTTCACTATAAAGATGACAGGCGACAGAATGACCCGAAGAATGTTCAATTAACTGTGGTACAACTTGCGTACAGACGTCCATTTTAAATGGGCAACGTGTATGGAATGTACACCCTGTTGGCGGATTTGCCGGATTCGGAATATCCCCTTCAAGAATAACCTGCTCTTTCTTAAATTCGGGATCTGGCACCGGGACAGCTGATAATAGCGCCTGCGTATACGGATGAAGCGCTTCCATATACAATTGCTCACTATCCGCGATTTCCACCATTTTCCCCAAATACATAACACCGACACGATCACTAATATGGCGAACAACACCTAAATCATGTGCGATAAAAATATACGTAAGCTTAAAATCTTTTTGCAAATCCTGCATCAGATTTAACACCTGCGCTTGGATAGAGACGTCCAATGCTGAAACCGGTTCATCCGCAATGATCAATTTAGGATTCGTCATCAACGCGCGAGCAATGCCGATACGTTGCCTTTGTCCCCCACTAAACTGATGCGGGTAACGCTTTGCATGATAAGCGCTTAGCCCTACAATTTCTAAAAATTCATGCACTTTCTGTTTACGCTCTTTCGCATTACTTATACCGTGAACGATGAGCGGTTCCTCTAAAATTTTCTCTATTGTGTGACGCGGGTTTAATGAGGCATATGGATCTTGAAACACCATTTGAATTTCTCGTCTCGTTTTCCGCATTTCTTCGGTAGATAAAGAGGTTAAATCTTTACCGTCGAACTCTACCATCCCCTCAGTCGGTTCCAGTAATCGCATAAGCATTCGACCTGTCGTTGATTTACCACAGCCAGATTCACCAACAATACCTAACGTTTCACCTTCATTCACATAAAAAGACACATCATCGACTGCTTTGACGTAGCCAACCGTTTTGCCAAGTAACCCTTTTTTTATAGGGAAATACTTTTTTAAACCTTCAACCTTCAATAAGGGCTTTGTCGTCATTCATTCCCACCCCTTCTCCATCGTATAAGAAGCATCGTGTCTCGTGACCATCCGACGTCTTATATAACTCTGGATTCTCTTTCTGACAACGATCGAATGCGAATTCGCATCTCGCTGCAAATCGACATCCCTGTCGAATTGAACCCGGTTTAGGAACACTTCCTGGTATGGAATAAAGTCGATCCTTTTTGTAACGCATATCTGGAACTGATTGAATAAGTCCTTTTGTATACGGATGCTGTGGATCTTCGAAGATCTGCTTGGCAGGTGCTTCTTCAATAATTTGTCCAGCATACATCACGATAACACGCTCACATGTTTCCGCCACAACGCCCAAATCATGTGTGATGAGAAGTACAGCTGTATTCAATCTCGTATTCAACTCTCTCATCAGCTTTAAAATTTGTGCTTGAATTGTTACATCAAGTGCTGTCGTCGGTTCATCTGCAATTAGCACCTTCGGATCACAGACGAGTGCCATCGCAATCATTACCCGTTGTCGCATACCACCTGATAATTGGTGAGGATAGTCTTTCATAATTCCCTCTGCCCGTGGTAATCCAACAAGCTTCAACATGTCAATTGCACGTGTTTCCGCTTTCTTTTTACTCCAGCCCTTTTCATGAATCAAAATTGCTTCGACCATTTGATTGCCTATCGTGAACAATGGATTCAACGACGTCATCGGCTCCTGGAATATCATCGCAATATCATTGCCACGAATATGTCTCATTTGCTTTTCCGACATCTCTAGTAAATCCTTGCCCTCAAAAAGAATTTCTCCCCCGACAATTTTTCCTGGCGGCTTTGGGACAAGTCCCATAATTGAAAGAGACGTAACACTTTTACCGCAGCCAGATTCTCCGACTATACCTAGCACTTCCCCTTCTTTCACGTGAAAGTCGATATGATCTACAGCCGGTATTTCTCCCGAATCAGTAAAAAAGGTCGTCTGTAAATCTTTTACTTCGAGGACTATTTTCCTCTCACTCATCAGATCACCTTTTTCTAATCTATTACTTTTAGAATTTTAAAGTTATCATCATTATACGATTATTTCGAACAAATGCAATACTATTTTCATATATTCTTATAATGAAAAAGGTACACCGCCCTAAAGTCCTTACTTTTAGCGGTGTACCAACATATTATTATTTATCAAGCATCTGTACTTGGAACAATCCGTAGTAAATCCCTTTGTTAGCCATTAATTCCTCATGTGTACCCATTTCTTTCAACTCACCTGCATCAATGACTAAAATCTTATCAGCATGTGTAATAGTCGACAAACGGTGAGCTACGACGAGTGTTGTTCGATCACTTGCCAGCCTTTCCAGCGATTCTTGAATAAGTGCTTCACTTTCGAGGTCGAGCGCTGATGTCGCTTCATCCAATACAAGCAATGGCGGATTTTTTAAAAAGACACGGGCAATGGCAATG
>NZ_JAWLIR010000028.1:0-121504 GCF_033485195.1 Sporosarcina beigongshangi | reverse complement strand
CTTTCGAGGTCGAGCGCTGATGTCGCTTCATCCAATACAAGCAATGGCGGATTTTTTAAAAAGACACGGGCAATGGCAATGCGTTGCTTTTGCCCGCCAGATAATTTCACACCACGCTCTCCCACTTTCGTGTCATAGCCGAGAGGTAATGATTCGATGAAGTCATGCGCATTCGCCGCTTTTGCAGCTACAATGACTTCCTCATCTGATGCATTAGGATTCCCCATCAATATATTACTTTTAACAGAATCACTGAACAAAATACTTTCCTGTAGCACGATACCAATTTGATCACGCAATGACTTCACTGTCACATCACGCAAATCATAGCCATCTATTCGAACAGCTCCGCCTGTGACATCATAAAAACGTGGAATTAAACTAATTACTGTCGACTTTCCGCCGCCACTCATCCCGACGAATGCTACGGTTTCTCCTGGATTCACAGTGAAGTCAATGCTGTTCAACACAACTTGTCCACCTTGCTCATAGGAAAAACATACTTTGTCGAACTCAATTTTCCCGCTTACGGCAGGTAGCTCCACTGCATTTTCTTTATCTGTAATGTCATATCCCTCCTCCATCAAATCAAATACACGGTCCATCGAGGCAAATGATTGCGTCAGTGATGTTGATGAATTGACGAGCCTACGAAGCGGGCTATACAGTCTGTCGATATAAGCGATAAACGCCACCATCGTCCCAAGAGATAATGCTCCATTTATGACCTGATAGCCTGCATAGGCAAGCACAAGTAAAGGGGCAACATCCGTAATGGTATTGACGACAGCAAAGGCCTTTGCATTCCATTTGGTATGATCGATAGCTTTATCAAGAAACTGACCGTTTACCTCATCGAAGTTATTTTGTTCCTTTTCCTCTAATGCAAAGCTTTTTATAACGCTGACACCTGAAACGCGTTCATGCAAATAACTTTGCACATTCGCTAAGGCTTGGGATCGTTTTCTTGTTAATTCGCGTAGTTTGCCAAAAAAATGCTTCACACTATAAGCGTAGAAAGGAAATGCGAGAAGCGTGACGATCGTCAACGGAACGTCCAACGTCAACATGATTGCAATCGCGATGAGAATCGTCGCTAAATCGAGCCAGACATTCATTAGTCCAATCATGACAAAGTTTTTCGTCTGCTCCACGTCATTGATCACACGTGAAATAACTTCTCCAGCTCGCGTATTGGAATAGTAGTTCAAGCTGAGTTTTTGCAAATGCCCGAATAATACTTGGCGGATATCGTATAAGATTTTATTGCTAACATATTGTGCAAAGTATTGCCGGTAATATTCAACTGGCGGTCGGACGATGAAGAATAATAACGCCGTCCCACCAAGCCAATAAAAGAGCTGCTGCGTCATTTCTGCCTTCGATAACAGATCCGAGTCGATAATATCGTCAATAATAATTTTTATCAATAAGGGCATAAATAAGGGTATTGCAAACTTTATAACACCAAGAATAATCGTCACAAGAATGAGCCAATTGTATGGCTTGACGAACTTCATATACCTTTTAATACTTTCACCCATTTTCGTTATACCTCCCTCTATCAATTCTGCTGTAGCTTACTCAGTTTGAATTCCCTTATTCAGCAAGCAAAAAAGCCTACCGTCAATAATCACGGTCAGGCTTTTCACTTACCATTCTTAACCTGTTTGTAAAACGCATACCGTGCCGTCCAAACTTCGATGAAGTCGGGAGCGAACGGTCCTCTACGCTGCTTGATCCAACCTAATAATGTCGTTAAATTCTTTTGCATAATCTGATCGATGATTTCAGGGTATTCCATCTGTTTCTTATGATCGGCATATTCGTCTTCATCGAGAATCATATAGCTCATATCAGGGAACACTTTCACATCAAGATCATAATCAATATACTTCAATGATTTGTTATCGTAGATGAACGGCGAACTCATATTGACATAATAGTAAACGCCATCTTCTCTCAGCATACAAATAATATTGAACCAATGTTCCGCATGAAAATAGCAAATTGAAGGCTCACGCGTCAACCAAGTGCGACCGTCTGCCTCTGTAACAAGCGTCCGTTCGTTTGCCCCAATAACAATATTCCGCGTTCCTTTTAATACAACTGTCTCTTGCCAAACACGATGAATGCTACCGTTATGTTTGTAACTATGTACTTGTATCGTTTCTCCTTCTGTAGCAATCGCCATGATTATACCCACCCTTTAGTTGCCAAAAAATTTCTAAGCTTTCTTTATTTCATCATTATACCAACAGAACGGCAAAATTTGAAATCTTATAATCCTTTTTTCTTATTTTAAGTGACATCCCCCGGAGACTTTGCATTCGTTCAATGTATGTTCGAGCACACTCCGCATAGTAGACTACACCACATTCACCTTGCCGCACATCAAGGTAATCGTTTTCTGTAGCTGACACTTCGCTTTCAATACACATACATTTGCTGAACGCATATAAAGAAAACCGATGGGAGCGTGATGCCCCCATCGGTCGGTGATGTCCATCCACTTATTTAGTGCCGTTTTCAAATCGGTTCGCGCGCGGACCGGAAGCATTTTTCTTCTTTGCTTCAGATTGTTGGTTTTGTTTACGAACCTCATTCACATCTGTTTCAGAACCAAATTCTTCAGCCATCGGTGTAAATGATTGGTTTTGTTGTGATAGCTGATTTTGTTTCTTCACTTTGTTCGCATTTGTTTGGCCTGGGTTGTTATTGTTTGTCATGGATTTTCACCTCCGTACACACTAACATGTGCACAAAACGTTTTTTTATCCACTAGAAAATTTTACAACAAGACAGAGCGGCCACCATCTACAATTATTGTCTGCCCACGAATCATATCCGCTCCATCTGAAATAAGGAACATCGCCGTTTTCACCATATCCTCGACTTCAACCATGCGACCTGCCGGCGTGTTTTTGCGTGCATCTTCCAACATTTCATCGCGATTCGGGAAATGCTTCAACGCTTCTGTATCAAGCGCTCCCCCAGACACCGTATTCACAGCAATGCCTCGTGGAGCAAGTTCAACTGAAAGATAACGTGTAATAGACTCAATTGCCGCCTTCGAAACGCCAACTGTCGTATAATTTTCAAGATAACGTATGGAGCCAAGTGAACTGACGCCAAGAATTTTTCCGCCTTTATCCATTAGCTTAGCTGCTTCCTGCGCGCCGAATAACATCGCTTTGGCGTTAATATTCATCGTCCAATCCCAGTGTGACTCCTCCAGCTCCATCACAGGACGCAATACGCCAGATGCCGCATTCGATATAAACACATCTAGACGTCCAAATTCTTCTTTCACCTGTTCAAACATGACGCGTAATTTAGCGACATCCCCGACATTGGCACGGATCATAATCGCCTTTCTACCTAGCGCTTCAATTTCTTTCACAGTCTCTTCCGCCGCAGATCTACTACGCGCGTAGTTCACCACGATATCATAACCTTGCCTTGCTAGCTCAATCGCCAACGCCTTCCCCAATCCTCTAGAACTCCCCGTCACCATTGCTACTTTTTGAGTTGTCATACATTTATTCCTCCCATTTAATTTCTTCCCATATTTTTAAAACAGGTACTGGCTTCGGCAACGCTTCTACTTCTTCCACTGTAAAAAATCGGTAACCAGGTGGTAATGAATCGGTGCCTTTCATCTGTGCTTTGAAGCTTGTCATCTCCCATGTTATATGGGAAAAAATATGTTTAAATGTTAATACATCAACAACATTTTCTAACTCAACACCAAATTGTTGGCGCATTTTTTCTAATGGTGCTATGCCATCCAATCGTTCAACCATCGGAAATTCCCATAGCCCTGCTAGCAAACCTTTTGCTGGCCTTTGCCTTAGCAGCCATTCTCCTTGCTTGTTCTGTATCGCGAATGATGCAACCGGAATTACTTTCATCGTTGTTTTTTTCGTCTTGACAGGCAATTCCTCTTGTCTACCTTCATGAAAAGCATTGCAAAAATCACGTACCGGACAAAGTAAGCATTTTGGTTTAGGCGTACAAATTGTCGCACCAAGCTCCATTAATCCTTGATTGAATGAAGACGGATCTTTTCGATCGATTAATTCCATCACGACTGTCTCAAAAATCTTTTTCGTGCGCGGAATCGCAATATCTTCTTCAATTAAAAGAAGACGAGACATCACACGCATAACATTGCCGTCGACAGCATGCTCCGGAACGCCAAAAGCAATACTGAGTACTGCACCAGCTGTGTAGGGTCCGACACCCTTTAACTTGGATATCTCCTGACGCGTATCCGGCACTTCCCCGCCATAATTTTCGACCACTTCCCGAACACCCATCTGCAAATTCCTTGCCCGTGAGTAATAGCCGAGACCTTCCCACATTTTCAACAAATCATTTTCATTTGCTGATGCAAGTATTTCCATTGTCGGAAAGCTGTCGATAAATCGCTCATAATAAGGAATCACTGTATCGACTCTTGTTTGCTGTAACATGATTTCAGAAACCCATATATAATAAGGGTTTGACGTATGACGCCAAGGTAAATCCCTCTTTTCGCGATGATACCAAGAAAGAAGTGCTTCGCGAAATTCGTCTTTTTTCATTATTATTTGCATGTTTTGCTCCTTATCACATATGCTTACTGTTAATCGAAAAAGGGTATATACTGTATAGATGTAGAATGCTTTTCGCCTCCGATAATCTTTGGCTAAAGGAGTGATCACTTGGATACTGGAACACATATTGTCATGGGCATAGCTCTCGGCGGTCTAGCTTTGGCGGATCCTGTCGTTTCAACCGACACTGCCACAATGAGTGCTGTCGTCGCTGGCGTCATCGTTGGATCACTTATACCAGATGTCGACACCGTCTTAAAATTAAGAAATAACGCGGTCTATATTCGTAATCATCGTGGGATTACACACTCTATCCCGGCTGTATTGTTATGGCCGCTTATCATCACTATACTATTATCCCTTGTAGTACCTGAAGCTAGCTTCATCCACTTATGGGCTTGGACGTTTCTTGCCGTTTTCTTGCATGTTTTCGTTGATATTTTTAATTCATACGGAACACAGGCATTGCGACCCTTCTCAAACAAATGGGTTGCTATCGGGGTCATCAATACATTTGATCCCATCATTTTCGCTTTACACGGTATTGCCCTTATCATTTGGGGACTAGGAGCTAATCCTGTCTATACCATTTTGACGACCTACGTAGTTATTTTCTTTTATTATTTGCTGCGCTTTGCTATTAAATCCGCAGTGAAAAAAGCTGTTCAAAATACTGTACCCGATGCGACAGATATTATTATTGCCCCTACGATGCGATTTTTCCAATGGCGAATCGCCGCGTCCTCAGAGGAATGTCATTATGTTGGACGAGCTTACGGCCGGTCCGTTAATATCTATGACCGTTTTGAACGAGTAGCTATGCCAAAGTCGCCTGAAATCGACGTAGCTATGAGTGACAAAAATATCGAGGCATTCACATCGTTCTCTCCGATTTATCGTTGGTCAGTCACAAGTATTGGTGACTTATGTGAAGTTCGCCTTATAGATTTGCGCTACCGAAGCAAAGGCTATTATCCATTTGTCGCAGTTGCACATGTCGATAAAAATCTCAACATCGTTAACTCCTATACGGGTTGGATTTTCTCAGAGGACAAACTACAAAAAAAGTTGAATTTTGCACCGAATTCTTAAATAAATGGGCTATGGTAAAACATAGCCTTTTTTATTTTCCTTCTTTAACCGGCTTCAACATCGCAATTGGCAATGCCTCCATTGCACGCTCGCCACCTAAACGATAGCCCCAAGCAAAGCGACCTTTCAAATAATCGACATGGAAAAAGACACCCTCATCACCATCAATACGATAAATTTCATCCTTCACAATCGTCTTCGGATCAATTAAATACGATTGTGCCATAACTGCTTTACGTTGATACACCGCATACTCGTTAACCATGCCAAGCTGTTCAGCCTTTCGCGCCTTCTCCATGATCGTACCGATTTCTGTGCGTAATTCATGCTCTGACATCTGGCTATACTTTTTTTCATTCTCCATCTTCTTCATTCTCCTTTTTATCAATAAACGCATCAATTTTATCAAACGGGATTCCTTTTTGATACATCGCTTGCTTCACACGGTTATGTAGATCGCGCCCTTTGAACTTTGATTGATGGCGCCGCCATGCTTTTTCTCCGACCGACTCCGTAATCTCTGCCCATTCGTCGTCTCCCCGCTCGAAGTCTATATTATTAAGCGCTTGGTTAATAATATCAAATGAGTAGCCTTTACTTAACAAGGCATTTTGTATTTTTTGTTTCAATTGTATGGGAGCCACAGAACGGTTAGCCTTCGCCGCCTTTTCCGCCAGCTTCGTTGCAATTTGTAACTGTTCATCTTCTGAATAAGAATCCAGTACTTTTTCTTGCAACTCCTTCCCAATACCTTTCTTATGCATCTCCTGTTGAATAGCCCTCGGACCTTTACTCGATGAATTTTTTTGCGTTTGCAAAAGGGCTTCTGAATAGGCTTCATCATTCAAGAAACCCAGTTCCTTCAATTTCACAATCGCTTCCCGAACAATCGCTTCTCCATACTCAAGATCCAACAACTTTTTCTTCACTTCAAACTCACTACGCATTTTGAAGCCTAGATAATGAAGAGCTCGGTTAAATGCTTTACGTATTTCATCCTCATACACCATATCATCTATGGACCAGTCTTCCAGCACCATTCCTTTGGTCAACCCAAATTTTACAAGCACCGATTCGTGGACACTATAGGCGTATTTTTCGTCGAGGAAAATATTGTATCGTTCGTGATCTTTTTTCTGTTGTGTTATCTTCGTAATGACAGGCATTTTTACAGAACCTCCTACTCTTTACAAGTATACATGTTCTACCGTTCAAGTTCAGCTTAATAGGGTATAGATTACTACATGGAGGTGTTGAAAATATGAAGATTGTTATTGCAGGTGGTTCTGGCTTTATCGGTCAAAAGTTGACGACTTTCCTTTTGAATGAAGGGCATGACATTATTATTTTATCGAGGAAAGAGAAAAAAGGAACCAACAACATCAGCTACGTACAATGGCTCCAAGAGGGGGCTACACCAGAAATAGCAATTGGCTCAGCAGATGCCTTTGTCAACCTTGCAGGTGTATCCATCAATGCAGGACGTTGGAATGCTGAACACCGACGCCAAATTCACGACAGTCGCATGATTGCTACAGACGAGTTATTGCGGATCATCTCTACTTTACCAATTAAACCTTCCGTCCTCGTCAACGCAAGTGCAATCGGTATCTATCCAGCTTCAGAAGAAATCATTTATACAGAAGATGCCACCACCATTGCAAACGATTTCCTCGCACAAACTGTGGCGGATTGGGAAAAGAAAGCTACATTAGTAGAAGCTGAAGGAATCCGGTCTGTTTTCATGCGTTTCGGTGTCGTTCTCGGTAAAGGTGGCGGCGCACTACCACCTATGGTGTTGCCCTACAGACTATTTGCAGGCGGTAAAGTCGGATCTGGTAAACAGTGGCTATCCTGGATCCATGTAGATGATGTTGTGCGTGCAATCGCCTTCGCCATTACGAACAAAAACGTACATGGACCAGTTAATACGGCTTCGCCGTTCCCACAGCGAATGGATGATTTCGGCAAAACAATTGGATCCGTTTTACACCGTCCACATTGGTTTCCCGTTCCTGGATTTGTCATGAAGCTAGTGCTCGGCAAGAAAAGCGCACTTGTTTTAGAAGGGCAACATGTCTTACCTAAAAAATTACTCGATAATGGATTTGAATTCAAATTCCCTAAGCTCAAGGCTGCATTACGGAATATCCTAAAAGAAAACGTATAACTTTTCATCTTGCGCACATCCTACCAAAAAAGGAAGGTGCGTTTTTTATGATTAAACAGCATGGCCCTGGAATTATACTGGCAGCTTTCATAGTAGTAGCCGGATTTGTATTGAATCCTTTTTCTACGAAAGCAGAAGAATTTCATTGGGGATTTAAAAAAGCGACAGATGGCATTCCACCAAGCGCTGGCGCCGCACTCGATTCAATGCTCGAAAAATATGGTGCTATTTACAAAGGAAAGCCTGATGAAAAAATTGTCTATTTAACCTTTGATAACGGCTACGAAAATGGCTATACAGAAAGTATTTTAGATACACTGAAAAAGGAAGAGGCTCCCGCAACCTTTTTTCTCACGGGACATTATTTAAAAAGTGCCACACCACTTGTCAAACGAATGATTGAGGAAGGTCATGGCATTGGGAATCATACTTATGGTCACCCAAACCTAACTACACTATCTGGGCAAGGGATGGAAGAAGATTGGAAGAAATTCGATAAATTATTGAATGAACTAACTGGAATAAAACGGACAGTATATACGCGGCCGCCTGCTGGTGTATTTAATGACAATGTACTTGCCAAAGGAAATGAGCTTGGCTACCGCCATATTTTCTGGTCGGTCGCTTTTATCGACTGGTATGCAGACAAGCCGAGGGGACGTGATTTTGCATACAATGAATTGATGACCCAGCTCCATCCGGGCGCCGTCATTTTAATGCATACTGTTTCTCCTGATAATGCGCAAGCATTGCCTGACTTTATCCGCGACGCTAAAAAGGCTGGCTACGCCTTCCATTCACTCGATGATCTTGTGCTGGAATATGAAAACATTCACTCGATTTTAAGATAAGAAAAAGCGTCCAATGTGGACGCTTTTTCTTATATGAGAGCTCCGAGTGCCTGTTAGGCGATCGCTTTCATTTTCCCTAATAGCGCCAGTACGAACAAAGTGCCCAAGAAAATTGAAATGAGTAGCAAGTAACTGAAGCTGGCTTCAAATTCAAGGAAGATCCCACCGAGAAACGGACCCGTCAAGCTTCCAATACTAAAAAAGATACCGCATAGTAAATTCCCTGTTGGCAAGAGATGCTTCGGTGTCAATTCAGACATATACGAAATACCTAGCGAAAAAATCGAGCCAACAAAAAGACCAGCTATGAAAAACATCGACATGACCGCAATCGAGGACGTCCCCACTGTACTTGCCGCAAAGAACGATGCCGCCCCACCGCCAAATGCCATCAAAAAGACGGGGCGCCTGCCAATTTTGTCCGACAACATCCCAAGAGGCAATTGCGAAACCATTCCACCCAATGAAAATGACACTAGAATCAACGATACCGATGTCAGATCAATCCCACTTCTTAGCGCATAGACCGGATACATCGCATTGAGAGATGATTCAAGAAAACCATAGCCGAATGGACCGAGAAATGCCAACCATGCAACGGCAATTGTTGCTTTGAATCTTGTAAAAAACCGTTCTTCAACTGCCTTCCCTTTAATAACATCCGGGAATTCATTTTTCAGTCTGAAAACAAGTGACCATGCCAGCATGCAAAGTACACCAGAGACGATAAATGGTAATCCTTCAAACACATTGATAAGTGGCACGAATAGCGGCCCTACCGCAAAGCCAGTCCCAAATGACAAACCGTAAATGGCAATATTACGCCCCAATCGTTGCTGAGGGGAAAAACTCGTAATCCACGTCTGTGTGGAGAAATGCAAAGCATGATCCCCTATGCCTATTAGAAGTCTTAATATGTACCAAAACACAACACTTTTCCATAATGGAAATAACAACAATGAGCAAAAGACGAGTATCCCACCACCGATAATAATTGGCTTATAACCAAACCGACGTAACGGTGCCTCCATAAATGGAGATACCAGAAGCGTTCCTATGTATAGTCCCGTTGCATTCAATCCATTCAATGCACTCGATACACCATCGCGTTCAAAAATAGCTGAAATAAGCGGCAATAGCATTCCTTGTGAGAATCCAGAGATGGATACGATGATGACAAGAATCCAAAAACGTTTCCTCTCTACTTGCGAAAAAGTATTCATATTTTTTTACGCTCCCTATTTTAATGACCATTGTATGATTCTAGCATAGGAGAACAGTAAATCAGCGCAATTTTACATAACATCATCTTTTAAAAAAATCGTAAAGACCCAGTCCATATCTGATTGTCAGATTACGGCTGGGCCTTTACATATGAATTGAACCTTCATTATCATTTTCCATTAACATAAGTCGTAGTCGTCTCTCGGCATATAGCCGGTGGACACTTACGGATCCCCTCCTTCTTAACAGGATTCGATTTGTCTTTACTCTACGCCCTCCCTTTCATTTGATTACACATATCATAGCATAAAGATTTTTAATTGTAAAGATTCTGTTAAGTTTTTTATTCAATAAATTCTTATGCCTTTTTTTCATCTTTGCGTAGTTATTGGAGCCTGTTGAAAAAAACCTTTTTTTCGTTTACGATTATAGTAATGAAAAGAGGTGTACGTATTGGATAACGCACAAGATCATAACCAAGTTGATGGGTTAAAAACACGCTTCCATCAATTCTTAGAAACACTTGATACAATTGAACCTGAAACAGCAGATTTGCAAGAAATTGATCGCCTAATCGGCATGATTGACGACCTTGAAGAACAAGTCGAAAAGATAAAATCAACTAACTAATTATATAGGGAGGGGGGCTTGAGTATGTACATAGAACAAATCGAAAAAAGCATGTATGATCTCATTTGTGAAACATCGACAAATCTTCCGAAGGATGTGCGCCGAAAAATTCTTGCAGCAAGACAACAAGAAGACGCAGGCACACGCGCGGCGATGAGCTTGGATACGATTGCTCAAAATATCAATATGGCGGATGAGAAAATGTCACCTATCTGTCAGGACACGGGCATGCCTACATTTAAAATCAAAACTCCTGTCGGCGTGAACCAGCTTGAAATCAAAGCAGCTATTAAGCGTGCCATTGTTCAAGCGACAAAGGATACGAAACTCCGCCCGAACTCCGTTGACTCCTTAACTGGCGACAACAGCGGCGATAATCTTGGTGAAGGCGTCCCTGTTGTGAAATTTGAACAATGGGAACAAAACCATATAGAAGTAAAGCTCATCCTAAAGGGTGGCGGCTGTGAGAATAAAAACATCCAGTATAGCCTGCCAACTGAGCTTGAAGGGCTTGGGCGTGCTGGTCGCGACCTCGACGGCATTCGTAAATGTGTTTTACACTCCGTCTACCAAGCGCAAGGACAAGGCTGCTCGGCAGGCTTCATCGGCGTTGGAATTGGCGGGGATCGCGCTTCCGGCTATGACCTTGCTAAAGAACAGCTATTTCGTGCGGTTGACGATGTAAATCCAAATGATCAATTGGCTGGGCTAGAGGCTTATATTTTAGAATCAGCAAACAAACTTGGCATCGGCACAATGGGCTTCGGTGGTGAAGTGACACTTCTTGGCTGCAAAGTGGGCGTCATGAATCGTATTCCTGCTAGCTTCTTCGTTTCCGTAGCGTATAACTGCTGGGCGTATCGTCGGATGGCTGTCGATATTGATGCTGTGTCTGGCGAAATTACAAATTGGCATTATAATGATGGCGAAAAAATCGCTTTCACACAGGATAACGAGCCGGAAGAACAACAAGCTATGCGTACAGTAGAGCTAACTGCACCTATTTCTGAAGAACAAATTCGTGATTTAAAAGTAGGCGACGTTGTTAAAATTTCAGGGCGTATGTTTACAGGCCGTGATGCGATTCATAAGCATCTTTCTGAAAATGATGCACCTGTCGATTTGGACGGACATATTATTTACCATTGCGGCCCTGTCGTCTTGAAAAAAGACGATGGCAGCTATGAAATTAAAGCTGCTGGTCCAACAACCTCCATTCGTGAAGAGCCTTATCAAGGTGATATTATGAAGAAGTTTGGTATTCGAGCAGTTATCGGTAAAGGCGGTATGGGTCCTAAAACACTCGCTGCCCTTGAAGAACACGGTGGCGTCTATCTAAACGCAATCGGCGGAGCAGCACAATATTATGCCGACTGCATTAAAGAGGTTGAAGGTGTAGACTTACTACAATTTGGAATCCCTGAAGCGATGTGGCATCTACGCGTCGAAGATTTCACAGCGGTTGTCACAATGGACTCACACGGCAACAGTTTACACGCCGATGTTGATAAAACATCACTTGAGAAACTAGCACAGTTCAAGGAAAAAGTATTTAGCTAAAAAAAAGTCTAGCGTCCTGTATCGGAGTACTTCCGAATACAGGACGCTTTTTATGTTGAATGAACGAAGATAATGGTATCACCCGCTCCACTATTTTATTCATGAGCAAATCAGTAACACTTCCCATTTCATAGTGCTACACTATAAACAATAATAATTATTATCTAGTAATTCATATTAATTAGTCGGTTCCCTTTATAAGGGACCGGCTTTCGTATTTTATATAGGACTATGAATTTGATAATCATTATCAACGAGGAGAGGATTAGCTTGAATATTATCAATGAAAAACACGCCACAAAAACTATCAATTGGGTAGAGCATCTTGAACTCATTGCCGCCATTAGTTCGGGTATCTTGATTGGCATAGCCTGGGTGATGAGTAACAACGAAGCAGACACCTTCTCTGTCGCTTTTTATATCATTGCTTTTTTAATTGGCGGATTTGCCAAAGCAAAGGAAGGCATCGAAGAAACAATCAAAAATAAAGAGTTAAACGTCGAAATGCTTATGATTTTCGCGGCTTTCGGATCTGCCATTATTGGTTATTGGGCTGAAGGAGCCATTTTAATTTTTATCTTCGCGATTAGCGGTGCTCTTGAAACGTACACATTGAATAAAAGCCATAAAGAAATTTCTGCACTCATGAGCTTGCAGCCAGAGGAAGCTTGGCTTATCCAACAGGACGGTACAGAAATCAAAGTACCAACCGTTTCACTAAAGGTCGGATCCATTCTTCTCGTCAAGCCGGGGGAACGTATTCCTGTTGATGGCGCTATCACTTACGGTGCTACATCTATCGACATGTCCGCCATTAACGGTGAATCTATTCCTGTATCAAAAGAAACAGGTGATGAATTATTTGCTGGTACCGTTAATTTAAGTGGCGCCATTCAAATGAAGATGATAAAGCCTAGCTCTGAAACCCTTTTCCAAAAAATAATTACACTTGTCCAAAGTGCTCAAAGTGAAAAATCCCCTTCCCAGCAATTTATCGAAAAATTCGAAGGGACATACGTCAAAGGCGTTATCATTATGGTTTTAATTATGATGGTTCTCCCCCACTACCTATTCGATTGGGATTGGACGACAACCATCTACCGTGCCATCGTCCTACTTGTCGTGGCGTCACCATGCGCACTTGTCGCATCCATCATGCCTGCAACGCTTGCAGCTGTTTCGAATGCTGCAAAACGGGGGGTTCTCTTTAAAGGTGGGGTTCACCTAGAGCATCTTGGCTCCATTAAAACAATCGCTTTCGATAAAACTGGAACATTGACCAACGGAAAGCCTATCGTCACAGATTTTCTAGTCCGCGATGGTGAAAATCCGGATGAAACACTTGCACTTCTAGCAAATATCGAATCCCAATCGAATCACCCACTCGCTGTCGCCATTACCAATTATGCAGCCGACAAGGGGATAACTATTATTCGAGACTTACAAATTGAAGATGTCCCTGGGCACGGCATTCGCGCATTTGCAGCAACAGAAGAATATCTTGTTGGGAATCCTCGCTTTGTTGGTCAGCAGCAAACTAAGGAATTTCAGCAAGGGATTGCCTCCGCACTTGCCGACGAAGGGAAAACTGTTATCTTCATGGCAGATGCCAAAGGAATTATCGCCGCCGTGGCCCTAAAAGACACATTACGCCCCGAAGCTGTTGATGCAATCCAAATCTTAAAAAGCGCAGGAATTTTCACAGTTATGCTTACAGGTGATAATGAAAAGACAGCCGAGGCTATTGCTAAAGAAGCTGGAATCGATTCTTACGTCGCTGAATGTTTACCAGAAACAAAGGTCGATCATTTAAAAAAACTGATCACTGACTATAAAACTGTCGCTATGGTTGGAGACGGCATCAATGACGCACCTGCACTTGCAACAGCAACTTCGGGGATTGCCATGGGTGGCGGAACGGACGTTGCGCTTGAAACAGCTGATATAGTGCTGATGAAAAATGATTTAACACGCATCGCCTACGCCATCAAGCTTTCACGTAAAATGCAGCGTATTGTCAAACAAAATATTGTTTTTTCTATTACGGTCATCGCCTTACTCATCGTTTCAAACTTTATGCAAGTTGTTGATCTACCACTTGGCGTTATCGGTCATGAAGGAAGTACCATTCTTGTCATCTTAAACGGTTTAAGAATGCTCAATCGGATCGAATAAGTGACACTAGCAATCTATCATGCCTCGGCGTGATGGATTGCTATCACGAGCCTTTATCAGAATTCAAAAAAGACAATGCATACCATTCAGGTGGTTGCATTGTCTTTTTTCAGGGCTTTTATCGTCTCCCTCTCTAACATTACGGCATTCAACTGTCCGCCAAGCATTAAAATAATGCCTGAGAAATACAACCAAATCATGAGAACGATAATCGCTCCAATACTTCCATACGTATTTGAATAGCTGTCAAAATTTTCGACGTAAAATGTGAAAAGAAGTGAGGTACAAATCCATCCAAGTGTCGCAAATAACGCACCTGGAAGTACACTTTTCCATCGCAGCTTTACATTCGGAACAAGCCAGTAAATCGTCACAAATACGATTAAAATAAGAATAGGTGGAATACTCCAACGCAGGCTTTTCCATATAGCAAGAAAACCTTCCTCCAATCCCCAAACTGAAAATGCAATAATGCCGATTTGTTGCCCAAATACCGGTAAAACAAGGGCGATTAGAAGAGTAACAATAAGCAAAACCGTAAACACAAATGACATCGCACGTGTGAGGATGAAGGATCTTGTCTCGGCCGTTTCATAAGACAAATTTAATGCCCTTGTTAGAGTATTCATGCCTTTAGATGCCGACCAAATTGTTGCAAGTGCACCTACCGAAAGTAAACCACCATTTCTATTGGTTAGAACCTCTGCCAATGTATTCTCTATTAGCATAGCAACACTTGAAGGTGCATACTCTCGAATATATAAAAAGATTTGAGCAGCATCAATATTCAAAAATGGCAACAGCGTAATGAGGAAGATGAGTAGTGGAAACATCGACAATAGGAAGAAGAAAGCCATTTGAGAAGCTAATCCAGTCACATCTATTTTCTTTATCCGAATGAGCAATTCCTTCCAAAATCCTTCAGTCGTCGTAACATCGAACTTGTCAAGATCACCTTCTACGACGTCATCGTAAAATTTCATGAGTCCAGTATCGCCCATTATACTGTCAATTTTCCGTCTAACCTTACCAACTTTCTTTTCATTATCCGCTTCAGGAGTTAAACGTTTTTTGTCTTTCATAGCGTCTCACTCCTTTCAATACCGACTATGACTAATCAATTACGCTTCGCTTTCAGTACAAACACATTTGCTGAACCAAGTTAAATTTGGTTAATCTGCACTTTCACTGACAATCGATTTGTATTCATCCTTTGACTCAACAAACGCATCCTTTGTATCCATTACCAAGTCTTTTACTTGCGGCGTCAATATTTTTAACTCTTCAACTTGCGCTTTAATGTAAGAAGCATCTCCCGCCAACTGTTCATAAAGCGTTTGATATTTTTCTGTTTTCTCCTGTAGCTTAAGTTTCAAAACATCTGGATTTTTTGAATAAAAACTAATACCAGAGGCAAGTTTCTTCGAATTTTTTGTCACCTGCTCCCGGGTGCTTCTGTCAAACATACTTGCAACAGCACCGATAAGAGCACCCAAAATGATAAATTTACTAAATTTACTACTACTCATGCTAAACCCTCCATTTTTAACTAATTCGCATACATTATTATACCCTGCGACAATGAAAAACAAACAATTTAGAGATTTTATAAAAAAAGACTTGACGAATGTCGCGAACTTTCGGAATATTAACAATAGAGGTCTCTACAAATTAACTTACTGAAAGGGTGTGTTTATTCAAAAAATAACTAGGTTGTTGCAGTAGAAAATGCTTCTCATATCACAAAGGGGGTAAAAGAATGGATGCATTACAAAGTTTTTTAGATAAGATTGGTGGAATTATTTGGGGACCACCACTTCTTATCCTACTCGTTGGAACAGGAATTTTCTTAACAGCTAGACTTGCTTTTATTCAAGTTCGATTATTACCGTATTCATTAAAACAAGTTTTTTCAAAAAATCATGATAAAAAAGCAGACGGAGATATTTCACAATTCCAAGCACTTATGACAGCCATGGCTGCAACGGTTGGGGTCGGGAATATCGTTGGGGTTGCGACTGCCGTAGTCATGGGGGGACCAGGAGCAGTCTTCTGGATGTGGCTAGCCGGATTCTTCGGGATGGCAACGAAATATGGGGAAGCCATTCTAGCAGTAAAATATCGTGTGAAGGACTCTCAAGGTCAAATGGCTGGCGGACCGATGTATTATCTCGAGCATGGATTGAAACAAAAATGGCTGGGTGTACTTTTCGCTCTTTTCGGCGCGATTGCTGCATTCGGTATTGGTAACGGGACACAAGCAAAAGCTGTTGCCGATGTCATGAAACTTACTTTCGATGTCCCTCACTGGGCTACGGGTATCGGACTCCTCATTTTCGGAGCACTCGTTATCCTTGGTGGTATTAAATCAATCGGAAAAGTGACAGCATTTTTCGTTCCAATTATGGCTCTTTTCTACTTTATCGCAGGTGCGATTGTCGTTATCCTAAATTTCGACCTTGTTCCTGCTGCGTTCGGACTGATTTTCTCAGACGCATTTAGTGGACAAGCACTTGCTGGTGGGGCTATTGGTACAGTTATACGCTTTGGGGTTGCCCGTGGTCTCTTCTCCAATGAGGCAGGTCTTGGGTCTGCACCAATCGCTGCAGCTGCCGCAAAAACAGATCTACCTGGTAGGCAGGCACTTATTTCTATGACACAGGTATTGTTCGATACACTTATTATTTGTTCAATTACCGGTGTAACGATTGTTATGTCTGGCCAGTGGAAAGATACCTCTATCTCGGCAGGTGATCTGACTGCTGCTGCATTCGGTACTTTCCTAGGAGACGCTGGGCCATTCATCGTGGCAATCGGCCTGATTTTCTTTGCCTCTTCCACAATTTTAGGTTGGAGCTATTACGGCGAGAAATGTTTCCAATACCTAGTGCCGAATCAAAAATTCGTAATCCTTTACCGAGTTGCATTTGTGTTATTTATCTTCGTAGGAGCGACTGCAACACTTGACATCGTATGGACATTCGCTGACGTCATGAACGGGTTGATGGCCATACCAAACTTAATCGGCCTTCTAGGCTTGTCTGGTATTATTGTTTATGAAACAAAACGCTTCCATGTAAAGATGAAAGAAGAGGAAGCAGCAAAGAAAGAAGCTAAAAGAGTAGCTTAACTTTCAGTTGACACTACGTTAGATTAATGAAATGATTAATGCCAAGCAAATGAAAGGTGGGCAACAGTCATGGATTTATCACAACCAACACCAGAAAACGTCATGTATATGATTGAACAAATTAAAGAAAAGCTTCGTATGGTGAACGTAGATGCAATGAAAGCGGAGAATTTCAGTACATCTCAATATGAGGATTTACACTATATGTACGAAATGGTTATGAAGCGTGAAACAGTAACACCGAACGAGATGCAAGCTATCGTTGCAGAACTCGGTGCAATGAGACAATAGTATTCAATGATTACAAAAAAAGATTCACCGTAGGGACTCCTACAGGTGAATCTTTTTTTCATACATGATTATTCAAATGCCGAACCATCTTTTAATACAAGTGGCTGAATGAGTACTTCTACTCTACGATTTTTAGCGCGTCCCTCTGCTGTATCATTCGAAGCGATTGGTAGATTGTCACCATATGCCTTCGTGCTAAAAAGCAGGGGATCGATTTCTTCATTATCAACAAGTATTTCCAAGAAGTTCACAGCACGTATTGCACTTAGTTCCCAGTTTGATTGAAATTCAGCATTATACATCGGAACATTATCAGTATGTCCACCAACAATAATTTGGCGTGGTGGGTCAAAGATAAGTAATTCGGTAAGATCTCCAGCAATCGATTTGTATTCTTCTCGGATTGTCGCCTTACCCGGACTAAAAAGAATACTATCTCTAATCGTGATAAGCAGCCCCTCTTCCGTAAGCCTCGTTTCAAATTGATTTTCCAACTCGTTCACTGCGATATACTCGTCCAGGCTTTCCTGAATTTCACCTAGTGATCTTTGGTCTTCTAAATAAGAGGAGTTTTCTGTATTTGCTCCCATAGATTCTTTTGGTACGGGAACAGGCGTAGGTGCTGCGTTTTCCATCATACCGTGTCCGCCATCGAATATTTGATTAAAAACCGATGAAATCTGATTGAATTTCGATTCGTCTATTGTACTTGATGCAAATAGTACGACGAAAAGCGCGAAAAGAAGAGTCAGAAGGTCGGCATATGGCAAAAGCCATGATTCATCAACATGATGAGCTTCTTTTTTCTTCTTACGTCTCTTCGGCAAACTGGTTCGCCTCCTTCTTGCTCTCTTCATTTTTAGCAGCTAATTTGCGTCGCTCTTCAACAGATAGATAGGACGATAGTTTCTGCTCAATGACACGTGGTGCTTCCCCCTCAAGCACAGAGAGAATACCTTCAATCATCATCATTTTTTGACGGACCTCTTCAGCCGATTTCCGCTTTAACTTATTAGCAAACGGATGCCACAGAACGTATCCAGTAAAAATACCAAGCAATGTGGCGACAAATGCCGCAGAAATAGCTGTTCCTAACACATCAATATCATTTAGGTTTTTCAACGCTGCGATCAGTCCTACTACCGCCCCTAGAACTCCAAGTGTTGGTGCATAGGTACCCGCCTGTGAGAAAATAAGAGCACCAGCCGCATGACGATCTTCCATGGCATCCACTTCTTCGCTTAGGACATCACGAATATAATCAGCATTTTGTCCATCAATAGCCAAACCTAGGCCATTTTTCAAAAATGGATCTTGGATATCATCTGTTTTGGCCTCAAGTGATAACAGCCCTTCACGTCGTGCAACATCAGCCCAGCTAGAAAACATGCGAATAATATCAGAATCAGACGCCAGTTTTTTCTCCTTAAAGATGATGCCAAAAAGTTTTGGTACGCGCTTAATCTCATTCATCGGGAATGCAATAACAACTGCTGCGATTGTCCCGAAAATGATAATGAGAATAGCTGCTACGTTCAGCAAGTTATCCGGTGTAACACCCTTTAGCGTCATCCCCACAAATAGTGCGACAAACCCAAGTATAAGCCCAAAAACCGTCGATAAATCCATATTGTTGAACCTCCAAAAATTCCATTCTTCTTCTTATTTCGGCATCTTTCTTAATTTCTTTAGAGAGACCGACAGAATAAATCTAGGAAATTTAACTTTACTTAGGAAAGTGTCACAACCCGTCAAATAATTTCGACGTTGCAGGCACATCGGGTATATTGGTATTATTAGAAGTGATAAGGAAGGGAGTAATTTCACATGTCAACTTTTGAACAACAATTGTCTCGCTATGCTGAACTCGCAGTGAATGTAGGGGTCAATATTCAGCCAAACCAATACCTTTATATCAGTGCTTCAACCGAAGCAACAGAATTCGTTCGAGTTATTACTAAAAAAGCATATGAAGCAGGAGCACGTCAAGTATTTGTAGACTGGGCTGATGACGTTGTTTCCCGTTTACGTTATGAACAAGCACCTGCCGATTCTTTTGCTGAATTTCCTGAGTGGAAAGTGATGGAACGCGAGCAGCTTGCAGAAAAAGGTGCAGCATTCATGAGCATCGTTTCTCAAAGTCCCGATCTTTTAAAAGGGATTGAAGCTTCACGCATCGCGGATTTCCAAAAAGCGGCTGGGCAAGCCCTCGATAAGTACCGTCAATATGTCCAGTCTGACAAAATTAGCTGGACAGTAATTGCATCACCCTCGGAGGCATGGGCTGCCAAAGTATTCCCGAATCTTCCAGCAGCTGAACAAGTGGATGCATTATGGAACGCTATTTTCAAAGCTGTACGCGCTGACCAAGACAATCCCGTCCAAGCATGGGTTGAGCACGACAACAACTTACATGCAAAAGTGGATTACTTAAATAATAAACGCTTCCGTAAATTGCATTACACAGCACCAGGCACCGATTTAACAGTGGAATTACCTGAAGGCCACTTATGGTGTGGTGCAGGTAGCGTCAACGAAAAAGGACATACTTTTATGGCGAATATGCCTACAGAGGAAGTCTTTACTGTACCGTTGAAAACGGGTGTCAATGGCTATGTTTCCAGTACAAAACCATTAAGCTACGGCGGTAATATTATTGATAACTTTAAAATCACATTTGAAAATGGACGTGTCACAGATGTAACTGCTGAGCAAGGCGAAGAAGTATTGAAACGCCTAATTGATACGGATGAGGGTGCGAAGCATTTAGGTGAAGTTGCGCTCGTCCCACATGCTTCTCCTATCTCTCAATCTGAACTACTGTTCTACAATACACTGTTCGACGAAAATGCATCCAACCACTTTGCGCTCGGAAGTGCCTACGCATTTTGTATTGAGGGCGGTAAAAAAATGTCCCGTGAAGAGCTGATTCAACACGGACTAAACCAAAGTATTACACATGTTGACTTCATGGTCGGCTCAGAAGAAATGGATATTGATGGCGTGTTCGATGATGGATCTACAGAACCAGTATTCCGTTCAGGTAATTGGGCATTCTAAAAAACTTCACAATTAATTCATGATCTATTTTGATTTACTACTTAAAATACAGGCTCTTATACTGTATAATGACAGTTGAGGCTAACTATCATTGCAGAGAGGGGTCTTATACATGGGCTTAATGTTCACAACAGTTATCGGTTTCATGGTCTGTCTTGGTATTTCCGCATTATTTATAATGAGAAGTCTCCAAACAGCTTTCATCGCTACCGATTCAGAAATAATTGATCCAAAACCTGAAACAAAATTTTAAGAGTTGCCAAATAGGCAGCTCTTTTCTTTTTACATCTTATTCTGTAATATAAAACTAAACTAAAACCATTGGAGGTTGCTATGACTATTCTTTCTACGATTCTTGAGTTTAATGAAACATTCGTCATTGAAAAAAAATATGAAGAATATGCGACAACTAAATTCCCAGACAAGCATATTGTTATTTTAACTTGTATGGATACTCGCTTAACCGAATTATTACCTAAAGCGATGAACTTAAAAAATGGTGATGCCAAAATTATTAAAAGTGCCGGTGCGATTGTTAATCATCCCTTTGGTGGAATTATGAGGAGTTTGCTCTTAGCAATCTACGATTTGCAAGCAGACGAGGTATTCATTGTTGGGCATCATGATTGTGGGATGAGCTCCATAGAAACAAGTAGTATTATTGATAAGATGGTTGACCGCGGAATTGATCGTAGTCTTTTTAAAACACTACAATATTCGGGCGTAGACATGAAAGATTGGCTTCACGGCTTTAGTGATGTGACAGAAAGCGTCAGAATGAGTGTCGATATCGTTCGAAATCACCCCTTGATGGATAAAACAGTGCCTATCCATGGGCTTGTTGCTCATCCTGATACAGGTAAACTTGATATAATTGTCGATGGCTACGCTTTCGCCGTACAGAATTAGTCGACTTATTTCCCGGGAAATATACAAAAGTAGAAATAGCATACCTAGACATGACAAGAGCTGATATCTTTTACAGATACCAGCCCTTGATTTTCATTGCCCATTTCCGCAAAATATTCTTACCCCTTCAAAAATCATCTTCAATTATTGCATACATATAATGATCTTCCCAAACACCATTTATGTATAGCAATTTCTGCATGAGACCCTCTTGCAAATAGCCCGCTTTTTCCAATACCTTCATAGATCCGATATTACGCGGTGAAACAAATGCCTCCACTCGATGCAAGGCCAGCTTCTCAAATGCAAAATTAGTAACGAGACTAACCGCTTCTGTACCAAGCCCTCGTCCTGTCTCTCTCTCATCCATCGAATAGCCTACGAAGCCACTTGAAAAAGGCAGTCTTTTAATACTATAAAGGGAGATATGTCCAACAAGTCTACTCGTATCCGAATCAAATATACCGAAGTTATATTCTCTTCTATCTCGCATTTGATAAATCGACTCTCTGATTTTCTCTTTTTGAGTAGCGACCGTAAAATAACTCGCTTCATGACGAGGTTCAAAAACAGACCAATAGTCTTTATTTGCACTTAGTAATTCAGTGAAGAGCTTTGCGTCATCCTCTGTTAATATTCGTAAATAGCACGTTTTACCTTCAAGCAAAATCACTACCCATTCACCCTTCTGCTGTTCTAAATTTTCGTAAAAAAGCTTCTTATAGTATAACATGAAACGAAGGAAGGCGAAATTATTCAATTACACTACTGGGAATTCGGAGAGCTCCCACTGATTGAAGTTAATTTGTGACGGAAACTTCACACTTTCCTTCGCAGGTTCTACCTTTCCTATGTATACTATTCAATAGGAGGATTTGAATATGTATAGAATTATGATTATGACCCTTTCGCTCATTGCCATCATCCTTGTCAATGTAGCAGCAAATAGTATACCTTTTAACGGCAGTACAACAGTGGTCATCGCAAGCAGATTACCAGTGCTTTTCATGCCTGCCGGATATGTCTTCGCATTGTCGGCTATTATTTATACGCTACTAGCATTTTGGCTCTACGGCTTTAAACGCAATAATGCTACTTCCAGCCAATCACTACAGAGCGGGCGAGCTATCCTATTTACAATTAGCTGTCTGCTTAATATTGTCTGGCTTCTGCTTTGGCATTATGGTTTCTTTAATTGGACCATTGTTTTCATGACTTTGTTACTCGTTACATTGCTAGCCCTATATTTCACTTACCCTAAAAAAAACAACCAATTGTTTGGTAGAATTCCGATTGCCATTAACCTTGGTTGGATTTTCATTGCGACCATTGCTAATATCAGTTATGTCCTAACGCTACATGAATGGTCAGGGTGGGGACTCAGTGATCCGTTATGGACAGTCATTTATTTGACCTTCGCTACGGCCATTGCTCTCCATTTTCTATACCACCATGCGGATATAGCCCTAAGTAGTGTATTTATATGGGCATTTATAGGTATTGCAGTGAAAAACGGTGTAGATGAATTATTCGTCTCGGCAGCAGCACTTTTTTTAACTGCGGCAATTGCTGTCGTGATTTTTTTCAAAAGAAAACAACTTACTTCCGTTAAATAGAAAAAACGCCGCTCCTCCTTTGGGAAGAACGGCGTTTTTTCATGTACGCTTTAGCAAACGCGGTGCTTTCATAAATAATAATGAGGCTACAAATGCTGATAAAATGATGGAAGGAATCATATAACTTGCATTATATATGAGCGAATAAAGCCAAACTGGCTGTCCTTCAGGTGCGAATGACGCAAAGAACACGATTCCTCCGATGAAATGAGCAAGGTATCGAAGAAGTCCGCCAATCACCGTACCTACAACGATTGCCTTGATCATCGTTCCATTATTACCTTTCGCTTTGCCACTTAACAGCCAACCGAGGGTAACTGCCGCTACACCAACGAGTGCATAGGCTACAAAATAATCGAGTGCTGCCTGAATCGGGTTAAGAACATAGGCACCCGTTGCAATTTGCAAAACACCAGTAACAAATCCTGTCAATACACCACCAAGAATCCCCCAACGAAATGCCATGACGATAATCGGTAACATCGACAGTGTAACCGATCCACCTTGCGGCATTATTTTAAAACCAATCTGATCCAGTACAAATGATATAGCCCCCAAAATAGCTACTTCGAGTAAAAATTGCAGACGCTTACGATCCAAATGACTTCCTCCTCCTACTAGTTTGTGTAGGATTCCGGGCATAAAAAAAGACATCCCGGATAGAATGGGACATCACAAAATGATGGTTGCCATCCACATCCCTACGCAAGAATAATCTTACAGGTTCGAAGGGTCAGGACAAATTGTCCAATCTCAGCCCAGAAAGGCACCCCTTGTGGTTCAAGTTATTCAATTACATCATTCATTGTATAAGATGGAGGTTCTTTAAGCAAGATAATTAACAAGTATCACAAATAACATATATAGTTAACATATAACGGAGGGATACTCTTGCAAAACAATAAACTATTAGCTTCCTTATGCTATTTCAGCGTTTTTTTTGCTCCTTTACTGTTGCCCGTCATCATTTATTTCATGTCAGATAACCGAGAAATTAAGTTTCATGCAAAACGTTCACTTGTCTCCCATCTCGTCCCGACCATATTACTCATTGCAGGATTTGTTATTTTTTCTTTCTCTATGTTTTCTTTAACAAGTCAAATAAGCGGGATTTCTGGCAACAACTTCAACTTCAGTTTTTGGCAATTAACCCCGTTTATTTTCATGCTGATTTATGGACTTCTATTTGTCATCATCGTCATATGGAATATTATCCAAGGCATTAAGGTGTTAAAATAAGGTTTATCGTACTTGAAACGCGGGAATGGGATACAAAATACTTTTCTTAGGAGAGAATACATTTGAATATCGGAAAATTAATTAAGACAGCCATTAAAATAGCACCCATTGCCTATCCAATTGTACGAAAAATAATGGCAAACAAGAAAACTTCTAATCCAACCACTTCAAAAAAATAATTCACATGCCTGCAATCTCTTTCAAGTTTGCAGGCTTTTTTCTGCGTTATAATATGATATAGTATGTTATAGAAAACCGAACGGCAGAAAGGATTTGTGCAAAATGATTGCAAAAACTGAACAAGATATTGAAGCACTAAAAAAAATCGGCAAGATTGTTGCTGAAATTCGCGAAGCGTTAAAAGAGGCAACTGTCCCGGGTAAAACAACAAAAGAAATTGACGAGCTCGCTGGACGTCTCTTCGAAGAAAAAGGAGCAATTTCCGCACCCATTGACCAATATGATTTTCCTGGCTATACATGCATCAGTGTCAACAATGAAGTGGCGCATGGCATTCCAGGTGCACGCATTATTCAGGACGGAGATCTTGTCAATATCGACGTTTCGGGCTCTTATGGCGGCTTTTTCGCTGATACAGGTATTTCTTTTGTTGTTGGAACACCTGATGATAAAAAACAACAGCTTTGTGATGTTGCCGCAAGTGCCTTTGAGCTTGCGATGACGTATGTGAAGGCGGGTTCCAGTTTGAACCGAATCGGTAAAGCGGTCGAACGTGAGGCAAAAAATCACGGGCTAGCCGTTATTAAAAACTTAACGGGTCACGGCATTGGTAAATCATTACATGAAGAACCACAGCATATTTTGAATTACTATGACCCTTCCGACAAAACGCTTTTGAAAGATGGAATGGTACTGGCAGTTGAGCCCTTCATCTCACAAAAAGCTGAGCATATTATTGAATCAGGAGATGGCTGGACATTCGTTACACCTGATCATTCACTCGTTGCACAAATCGAGCATACGATTATCGTTACTAAAGGTGAACCAATTATTTTGACTAAAATTTAATCCGCAGAAAGGGCTACCCTTTGAATCCGTGTCGATTCAAAAAGTAGCCCTTTTTATTATTTCTTCTTATTATTTCCAACTGTTTTCGAGTTACCTTCTGTCAGTTGACCTTTATACCAAACCTTTTGGACCGTTTTAATGCCTTTTGTTAGCTTACGGTAATCGCGCTCCTCTGCATAGGACAACAGCGTTAGCACTTCTCCGTCTTCTCCTGCACGTCCTGTTCGCCCTGACCGATGTAAGTATTGTTCAATCGTATGGGGCACGTCTACATGGATAACATGCGTCAAACCTTCGATATCCAACCCGCGTGCCGCAAGATCCGTTGCGATTAGCACACGCAACTCCCCTTTTCGGAAGTTTTCCAACGTTTGCTGTCGCTCAAATTTCTTCATTTCTGAATGCAGTACCGCAATCGGGGCCTCATTATACTTGAGCTTCATTTCTTTCATCCGAAGCTGGTCTACATTATTAATAAAAGCTAGGGCTCGAATTCCTTTTAAATGTGAAATCCCCCGTAAAACATCCGTCTTGTCTCGCACATCCGTCTTAGCAAATGAGTGGACCACTTTACCTGATTTCGGCATTTCCTCAGCACTGACTTGAATGTGAATGGGGTCATTCATAAACTTACTAGCAACCACTTCGATTTCTTCTGTAATCGTTGCAGAAACGGCAATTACTTGCCTGTCTGGATTCGCTGCGTCAATCATATTTTTTACAATTACACGGTGATCACGAGATAGAAGTTGATCTCCTTCATCCAACACAATATGACGTATATCATGCATTTTCAATTTCTTCACTTTCACAAGCTCTGCTAACCGACCAGGCGTTCCAACAACGATTGTTGGTTTTTTCTTCAAATGCTCAATTTGGCGTTGCATATTGGCACCACCAATGAGCTGAGTCACAGTAATCGGTGTTCCTTCAACCCATTCTCTAATGACGTTGACAATTTGCATCGACAACTCTTGTGATGGCGTCATAATCAATGCCTGAGTCTGTTTTTTATGACCATCGACTAATTGCAAAATGGGCAAGACGAAAGCCAATGTCTTCCCAGAGCCTGTCGGTGATTCCGCGACGATATCTTTACCTGCCAGTATTTCTGGAATCAGTTTTGTTTGAATCGGCATTTCGTGTTCGAACTTCCATTTTTTCTTGAATGTAGCATCTATATTTTCCAAGAAGGACATGCTTATCCCCACCTTCACTCTAGTCTTCTTAGTGTATCATAATCATCAAGCGTTTTACCTTCAGACCTTTATTACTTTTTAACGGTATGGCCACATCTTTCAATCGCAGTCTCTGCAAGGATTAGCAATGAATCAATGCATTCCTCCCCTAGCCCTAACTCCTGTCGAACAACCGATAATTCCGTGCAACCAAGAATGATTTTATCGCAACCTGCTTCTGCCATCGCACCTTTAATAATCGCCCACTTCTCATGATCAGCTGGTTTCCCAGCCTTCACATCATCATAAATGAGGGACATGACCACTGACTGTATGTGCGCATCGGGTACGATAGGCGTCATCCCGTAACGCTCGCATGCTGACTGATAGACACCCGTTGTAATCGTCCCAGTTGTCCCAAGAATACCAATGCGCTTCGCCCCGCCTTGTGCAGCCCTAGCGGCAGTCTCCCCTATCATATCGATCAGCGGAAGAACCGTACCTTCCTCAATCTGTCCAAAAAATGAGTGCGCTGTATTGCATGGGATGGCGAGGATGTCAGCACCTGCAACGGCTAGTCGCTTCGCGTCTGCTAAAATAACCGGCACTGGATCTTCTTCACTTTCGCCTAAAATGAAAGCGGTGCGATCAGGAATATTAGGGTTATTTGTAATAATCATGTCGACATGGTCCTGGTCTCTTTTCGCCTCAGTTAGCCTAACAATCATTTCTCCCACTAACATCGTAGCAAGCGGACCCACACCACCGATAATTCCTAACGTTTTCTTTTCCATATGCTTGTCAATACCTTCACTCGTAGATTTCATTGTCCAGTCACCCCTGACTCGGTTTCTTACGCAAACGTTTGACCATTGGAATGACTTTTTCTAAAACGTTATACATGAATGGTTTATATACTTTATCGAGCTCCCCGATATACTCGGTTGCACCGTCTTTATCACAAAAGCTTTTCTTGAAAATATACAACCCATCTGACACTTCGAAAAAACCGCCGAAATCGTATTGAGTTGCACCTACTTCAATACCCCATTTTATCATTTCATAATTCATAATGTGGTTAGGGTTCATATTTCGTTTAACATTTGTGCTACCCGCATACAAATAATACATTTTCCCATGATAATTTATCGTCAGCGCACCCGCTAAAATATCGTCCTCATGATAGGCGATATAAATTCGCGCCTCTTCATACTTATCACGGATTTTTTTAAAATACTCCACTGAGCGTGTTGTAATATTATTGCGCTCTGACATCGCTCGATACGTTTCATAAAACAGTTCAATATCTTCATCGCTACGGGAATAACGGACTTGGACGCCTTTTTTAATAGCACCTCTAATGGTACTACGCCCTTTTTTCGAAAACTTAGTCATGATTGTTTCTTCATCATGATCGTCCAAAAAGAGAATCATATTCTTTCGGGGTTGAATGAGTTTTTCCTGATCATCATCTTTTGATGTTAGTTGAAAGCCTGCGTTTTTATATAAATCATATAGCTCGTCCGAGTATGCAGCCTCAGGATCAAATTTTAGCATGATTGCTTTATGCTTCTTCGCTACGCTATCCGCTTCCTTCAAAAGCCGCTGAACAAGTGTCAAATCCGTGATGTCACAAACCGGTCCTCTCGTTGCATATAACATGGAAAAACCACCTGGCAATCGTTTTATAAGAATGGACATCGCGGCGATAATTTCCCCATCCTGTTCAAGATAGACGTGCTCATTTCCCCAATCATCCTTCACCTCAGCCCATAACCGGTCTTGCATCATAGAGCCGTAGGGAGAACTACGGACGAACTCATCGTACCTTCTCACATCTGCTGTATTTAATTTATCGAGCAAAGCCATTATCTTTACCTCCAATTACAAACCTTTTCGATCACTTAACTATTTACTATGCTTAGTCCTTTAATTTGAAATGCTTCTCAAAACGTTTGTAGTAATCTTTGTAAAATGAATTCAACTTAAACTTTCGAATAAAGCTAAGATCCGCGGGATAATACAGCGTGCGTGCTGCCTCACCTTTGGCAAAACGGTCAATAACTTGAGCCTTCAGTTCTTCATCCATCGTATATTTGATAAGAAGATCCTTTGGTACCCCATGCCATAGTCGGCTATTCGAGCCATACTCAATCGGTAAGTCACTATTCTTAACCCGATCCTCGACGAGGTATTTGGCCATATTATAGCCGTTCGTCGTTACAAAATAACTACTTCTACCTTGTCTAATATTCAATTCGAAAATTTTATATTTGCCATCACGTCGATCATATTTCAAGTCGATGTTGGCATAGCCACGGAAATTAATTGCTTCAAGGAACTTTTTATATTGTGCATAGATTTCTGCATTTTCTTCCCCAATAATCCCAACATAGTTCCCGATCAATATTGGCGTATAGTCCTCAAGGACAACTCGTCCGAGACACATCATGCGCACTTTTCCATTCTGGTCAACATAGGCATTCAGCACACGCATGACCGTATCGTTTCCAGGGATATAATCTTGAATAATAAGTGAATCCGTATAGCTTGATGAGTAAATATTACGAATGGCCTCCGTAAATGCCGCCTTATCGTGCAACACATATGCTTTCTTTTTTCCTTCGAATTGCGCATTGAAATACGTCATGCTATCTGATGGTTTCACAACGACTGGAAAACCGAATGGTAGATCCATCTCAGGATCCATTCCTTTATTGAAAATAACTGTATCTGGGTAATCGAGTCCATGCTCTTCACACATTTCATAGAAGCGTTCTTTATAGACGACCTGATCCATCAGCTCTTCACTTATAAATGGTAGAACATAAAAGGGTTCGAGCACTGCTCGACTGCGAATCGCAAGTTCTGCATAATTCTCATTACTCACCACAACAAGTAGCTTGTCCGCACGATTTTTTAATTCTTGATGAAGGTCCAGCATACTTTGGACAAATATTTCGGGGTCATCTAAATTCTCATAAATTTTCTTTTCTATAATCTTACTATGCATCGTCGGTAAAATATGTCCTTTTGTGACGACGATACTCGTGATGCCATATTGTTCATGAAAGGCCCTTGCCATCCCGTATGCATTATCATCAGATCCAAGGATAACCGGCAAAAACTCTGCTTTTCCCATCATCTTTTTCCTCCTCATATTAGAAAGTAACTGTTTATGTAAATTTACGTGACGATAAATTAAGTACACATAGCCTAACCCCCTGTTAAATAGCGGGGAAGGTCAACTCTACCACCCTTAAATTTACGTGAATGAATGAGCACTGTCAATTATACCTTGTATTCGCAGGTAATTGTCCCTACGAATACAAGGTATTCCTCTACTTCAAACAAAAACTATGCAGTAACTGAGGGACAAGTGGTGCGGAATTATGCCAGCCGCTATTCTCGGAGGGTTTATATTGATAATTTTTTGACAGGTCAACGATTAAGGATATCAATTACGCATATTTTCATACTAGTTGAATGACCAACCCAAAAGAAGTATTCCATCAATCACATGGAATACTTCTTTTCTATATAATTATTTAATTCTCCTCGGATGTTACAGATAACGCGAAGGCGCAATGAATTATTGCCTTACCATAAAGGTAGGCTCTTCAACTGGCCATCGAGAAAAATCCGTAATAATGCCATCTACTCCATATTGGAATGCTTTAGAAATCAGCTGCTGATCTCTCTTCGACCATACTAACACTTTCCCACCATACGCATGTATACGATCTACCATCCGCTTATTAATATATGAGACATCGAAGTTAATATAAGTCGCAAATGACGTTAAATCTTCCAATCTTTTAGCAGAAGGTAATAGTGTAGAGGGCTTCATCAAAACAGCAATTTGCAATTCAGGAAGCAAGCTATGTATTTTCCTCATCGATTCAATATCAAAGGATTGCACAATGATACCGCTTACATCTCCGTGCTTCTTTAATAACGCAACCACTTTTTCCTCAATACCCGGATATAAATTAGACTTCTTAATTTCAATTAGTAAACCAATTTCACCATAAAACTCATCAAGTAATTCATCTAGTGTCATAATCTTTTCACCACTAAATGTAGCTCCAAATGCTGTTCCCACGTCGAGTTGCTTCAATTCATCCAAAGTATAATCCTTGACGAAGCCCTTGCCATTCGTCGTTCGATCTACTTTATCATCGTGCATAATAATTAACTCCCCATCTTTTGATAGATGGACATCACACTCCAAAAAATCTGCTCCTAACTCCAATCCTTTACGGAAAGCAGCCTGCGTATTCTCAGGTGCGTAGCTAGAAGCTCCACGATGTGCAACACTAATCATTCCTGTCATTTCGACCTGCTTGGGCGGATGCTCATTAAAACCAACTAATAGCAGTAAACAAGCACTAACCAGACCCGCTAACCAACTCACTTTCCTTTTTCCTAGTTTTCTCATCACCGACACCCCAAGCGTTATGTATTTCCGACTATTCTAATCATTCTATAATTATAGTTTAGCATAAATACAAAGTCCTGCAAACCTCATTTTCTCTATTTATAACGGGAAAAATCCCCTATGCATAATGGCATAGAGGATATATAACCCATTCACTTTTTCTTGCGAATCATATCAAATGGTTTAACAGGAACGGTTACTTTTGTTTTCACAATCATCATAGCACTTGGCGCACGTTCAATCGGCACATCATGCTCATTCCATAAGACATCTATCGTTTGGTAAGCGTGTGTAAATCCGGGACCGTAAAATTCCACAGCATCTCCAAGTCCAAAATGATTTCGCTGCTGTATCGTCGCAATTTGAGTTTCTTCATCATAAGCCAATACTTGTCCAATGAAACTATATGCCTGAATTTTACGCGGCTTACCGAATAATTGCTCATGCTCCGTCGGTGTCCCATAATAAAAACCAGTCGCCAATTCCCGCTGCGCAACTTTCCATAGTTCATCTTCCCACTCTTGTTTAAACTCATAGTTATCGGGATCATCACAATAAGCATCAATTGCCCGACGATAAACATTCGATACTGTCGATACATAGTGAATCGACTTCATGCGCCCTTCAATTTTAAAACTATCTATCCCACTTTCCACCAAGTCAGGAATATGACGAATCATGGACATATCTACTGCACTCATTGAAAATTCCTCAAGCGTCTCACCACCGAGCAGTGACTGGCGTTCACCAGATTGTCCCATATCGAATAAGCCATATTTCCAACGGCAGGACTGCGTACATCCTCCACGATTGGCATCACGCTCTGACATATGATTCGACAGCGTACAACGACCTGAATAAGAAATACACATGGCCCCATGGATAAAGACCTCAATTTCAACATCTGTTTTTTGACGTATTTCTCGAATTTCATCTATCTCAACTTCCCTTGCCAAGACAACGCGCTCCAAGCCCTCCGACTGCCAAAAATTCAACGTTTCATAATTTGTCGCCGAAGCTTGGGTTGATAAATGAATCGGTAATCCGGGCGCTTCTGTAGCACAGATTTCTATTAAAGATGGATCAGATACAATGACTGCCCGTATACCGACATCACGGAGCTCTCGAAAAAACTCTCCCGCTCCTTCAACATCGCCTTCATGTACCACCATATTTGCGGCTACATATACTTTTGCATTAGCCGCTTTAGCGAATGCAACACCTTCTCGCATCTCATCATATGTAAAATTCCCTGCTCGACTTCTCAAACCATAGGCATTGCCACCGATATAGACAGCGTCTGCCCCGTAACGGATAGCGGTTTTCAGTTTTTCAAGTGTACCAGCTGGTGCTAACACTTCTGGCTTTTTAGTAATTACTCTCTTCGTCGTAACGCCCACCATTTGCCGCCTCCTTATTTGACATCGCTCGGATCCTTCAAAAAGAATCCCTCATCTACTGATCTTTCCGCTGGATGTAATGCAAGTAACCGACTATTCAACTGCTCCTGCACACCCTCCGTCCAACATCTCTCCAAAAATGTCCGTCTCGCTTCTACAAACAAACCGGCAATATCCACAAATGATTGTCCTTTTGTAAAAATACCATCCAGCTTCCACTGCGTTAAACCCGCCGCAACCAATTTATCTAACTGTGGCAATAAATTCACATCATTCGTTGCAAAAATATGTGTGCCGTTACAATCCTCATAAATGGAGTAATGCGTTTCCTCTTTTTTAGGTTCAGAAATAAAAAGCGGCTGCTTTACATTATCCTGATTCGTAAAATTGAAATAGTTTTCTACTAATGGGCGTTTCGACTGCTGAATACACGTTGCTCCATAAACGAGCACTTCAACAGGTACAGTTACTTGCTGCCGAATCGCTTGTAACTCTGCATAAGGTAGCTCTCTTGCTAGAACAGCACCTATCGCCCCACGCTTCGCCCAAAAATTCACTTGCCTTGCACTTGTCACCATCGTTTGGGCATCATAGATGAAAGGAAGCTCTATGGAATGCTTTTTCATGAGATGAATAACTCCCGGATCACCAACCGTGATGGCGTCCACACCAATCGACTGCAAAAATGTTAAATACGGAACGATTTTCTCAATCCGATCATTATGCATTAAAGCATTCACCGCAACACATACCCGCTTATGATGTTGATGGGCAAAAGAGGTTATTTCCTCAATTTCATCACGTGAAAAAGAACCCGGTAAACGCAAACCGAATTCATCTTCTCCTATGTACAACGTATCGACACCTATGCCGATTAGTAACTTCCCTTGCTCTACTGATTCAGCTGTTGCAATTAGCTCAATCATTGATTCACACTTCCTTTTTAAAATTAAAAGTAATTCAACACTTGCTTGCCTTCATCAGAAATCATATCTGGCGACCACTTTGGCTCCCATACAACATCGACCTCTACATCGGTAATCTCAAGGCGATCCTTCAATATGAAGTCAACACCCCCTGTAATCATGTCGTGCATCGGACATCCAGGAGTCGTTAACGTCATTTTGACATACACTTTGTTGGCCTCATATTGAATATCATAGACCAAGCCTAAATCGACAATACTAATCCCTAGTTCGGGGTCATAAACAAGCTTGAGTAATTCACGAATGCGTTCAATCATATCCATTTCGCTCATTCCTTCTTCGTTTTTTATCGTCTAAACACACGGCCAATTAAGATCATGTACAGAACCGATGAAATCGAGAAAGCCAGCCCACCGATGACAGTAAGCATTGCGTTATCCACGAAAATAGCGGTGAATAGCACGAGCAAACAGAGTGCGATAGCGATGACGCCAATACGTACTTTTTTATCATCCAATAAATCAGCCATTAATGGAGTTCCCGGTCTCCCTGCCAGCTTGCCAAACTTATGTGTCCACCACAAAAATGGAATAATTTTCGACACGTAGCAAAGGATTGTAAACGATACCCAACCACCAAGATAAACCCATCCTACTAAAAGCACCATTTTGGGTTGCAACAGTTGCGCCGGAAACACAAGTGCGTAAATCAGCAGTACACCTACAAAAAGCAAGAGAAACTGAGCAGCATAAACCGACCAGCGAATACCATGACCTGGATTTGGCTTCACACGGTGTTTTTTAATTTGCAGTAGATGGAAATTATAGAAAACGAGGGCAAGCGTTACAATGAGTAGCGCCAACCAAGTTGTCCAAAAACCTCCACCTAACAAGAAAGACAGTGCACCAAATACGACTGCACTATTCCAAGTAATCAAAGTCGCCCATTGCAACCGAGTTGGGTAATGGTGAGCCAAATAAAACATCGGTAGCATTTTATAACTGAAACCGGTAATGAGCATACCGAACCAACCGAGCGTCCCGAGCCAAATATGGGCTTTCAATAAATTTTCATGCAGGTTTGATCGATTTCCTGTGTAGAAATTAATACCCATCCACATACCGATAAGACTTGTTAGGACTAAATATAAAACTGCACAAGCTGCACTAATCGTAATGGCATCCCACTTGCGGGCTCGCCATAAAGTGATACCGATATTAATCGAAAAAAGAAGTATTCCTATAAAAGCAAGCGTTGCAAATCCAGCAATGTACATCGTCTGAAACGATACAAAACCATACAATAGGCCAGTAAGCCCAATTGTGAAAAATAAGTAGTGTGCATAGCCAAGTCTTTGACTATATATAGTTGACTGTAAAATAACATTGATAAGCTGGTACACGGCTCCCATCGCCAACATCGTAGCCCATCCAAGAATAAACAGATGCGTATAAAACCAACCACTTGGCCCTCGCAAATCATGTTGAAGCCATTCGAACAGCGTTAGGATAGATGCCCCCTGAAACAAAAAGAAACCAATCATCCCCGTAATGATAAAGAAAAATGGGAGACGAAACATAGTCTTCTCCCCCTTACACCTTGTGGATCGTGACTTTTGCCGAACCGTCTGACTGCTCATCCACGGTGAAGGGACAGCCGAGGCGATTCAGTTCCTCAATCAAAAAAACGGGCACTCGATCATTGTGAATATTCACCTGATCCCCCGGATGACTGCGGTCTAAAGCAGCTAATGTTCGCATCATTGGTTGGGGAGGCTCTAATCCACGATTATCGAGTGTAATCGTTTTTGGTTCTCGAGCAATCGTCTCTTCACCAGAAGACTGAGCTGTAGAAACCAGCTCGTCCTCTGTTGAAGAGTCCTCTATATCCAATAGATGTTTGTATTTTTTATTGACAAAAGAAACAACCCAATGGTCTTTTTTTTTGCGTTCAACCTTATTCACAAAGCCCTTCATCTTTAACACACCTAATAATGGCGTCGGTTTGAACGTTGCGTGGAGTACGAAAATATCTCCCGCCTCTATTTCCATCACCGTATCCATAATTAGCTGGAAAGGCTCCAGCTTTTTGTTCAAGTGAGGACGCACATCTAATTCTACAATTTTCGTCGTTTGCTGATTCACAATGAATCATCTCCTACAAATAGTAGTCACTTAAGATACAGATTTTTTTGCTTCATCATATAAACTTGCCATTCCACCATACAGTGAGTAGAAGAATGCATCGGGCGCATCCAAAGAGAATGTTTTGTACTGCTTAGGGTCGATGCCTAGTACGTTTTCGAATAATTTCGCTGTATCCTCGAACGCATAAAAACAATAATGCGTAAAGTTGAAAGTCGGCATTTTTTCGAAAATCGTAATGATTTCACTCGCAAACTTATCTACTTCACCAGCAGCTTGCTGCACCATTGAAACAGCATCCTCTAAGGACAGTTCAATTTTCAGTGTCTTGTCATCGATAACGTTAACTTTTGCCATCGCCAATCAACTCCAGACATGTTATAGTTTTTCAATTTTCACCTGGAATGTATCAGGACCTTGTTCAATATATTCCCATGTGTATTTCCCTTCATGCATCGAATCGAACTGAAAACGCAAAGGAATCGGATCATGGTCATTGACAATCAACATTGTCTCAGATGGATTTAACTTATTAAATGTTTCAAAAATGGTTTTATGCTTAAGATGCGGCGGATATTCTGGAACCTTTACTATTGCTGTATATTCACTCATCAACTATTCCTCCTAAAATGTATTGTGTGTTCTATGTTTATAAGATGAAGTTAAGAATACCTTCAACTACATAAATCTGTATTCTCCTGTTCAGCTTATAAAATAAGTATAGGATTAGTTAGACAATTATTCTGTGATGTATATCACAAATTCAAGATTTTTTTTGCAGGTACGGTAAATCAGCAACATATAACTTTAAACAGCACATCATTTTTAGAAAAGTGTTGACATTCAGAAAGAGGTAATGATATCCTAAAGTAGTTAGATATTCAAATTAGAAATGGAGGTGCGGAAAATGACTACATTTAAAATTTCAAAAAGTAATTGTATAGTAATTCCGTGCCCAACCGCTCATTATTTTTCTGAAAATAATTAATCGGAATGGCATGTCCTGCCGTTCTTTTCCTATGAGCACACGCTTATGTAAAGAAGCGTGTGCTTTTTTGTGTGCTTTTATCTGAATCCAGCTTTGCTGATATTCAGATAAAGCCACCGGCGGATGTCACGGATTTTTTAGGGGACCTGATGTTTTCACGCATTGCGTGTTGCATATAGTAAAAAATAATAAGAAAAGGAGTGCTGGTGATGATGAATATTAAACAGCAAAGAAAGTTATTAAAAAAGGAATCTCTCGAAAGTGGATAGCGCCGATTGGGAACGGAAATCCCCAATTGGTAAAAGTGATTCTATGAGTTGGATTGAAAAAACAAAAAATTAAAGGAGGAAAACAATATGATGATTGCAAAAATGAATGTTGAAAAGGTTAGTAAATTAGTAAATAAAAATAAAACGGAGTCGCCAACACACTATTTAGGTGGAAGTCGGCTAACAGAAACAGTGCTAGCCACGCCTTAACAATATAATTGGACTTCTCCTTAAGGAGAAAAATAATGTTAAATATTAATCATGATTATATAAAGCAACGGATTGTTGACTTACAGCAAGAAGCAAGACAAAATGAGTTAGGACATCACTACCTATCTAAGAAAAAGAAAAACCAAAAACCTTTTTTTGAAAAGAGTCTTGTGTTATTTTACACGCGTAAATATAAATTGACTTTCAAAATTGGTATCGATAAATTAACATAAAGAATTCCAAGCAAAAATCTCTAGTGCATGTGTATTAACACGCACTAGAGATTTTTTATTCATTCATACTCAATGAGTCCCCTACCGAATCAGGACTAGGGCTTACCGTAAAATCACCATAAATTCCACGGATATTCATTCGGTGGTTGCGATTGCACTTCAATGACTTCCTTTGTCGTTGGGTGAACAAATTCTAGTTCATGTGCCCATAAAGAAATTTGTTGCCCAGGACGATTGACTTGTTGTCCATATTTTTGATCCCCATAGAGGGGGTATCCAGTTGCGGAGAGTTGAACACGAATTTGGTGGGAGCGACCGGTATGGAGGCGAATAGACAGAAGACTTAATTGTTCTGTACTGCTAATGACTTCGTATTCGAGTACTGCTTTTTTAGCATTCACATGGTTTGCCGAAACGGTAGACACTTTATTCTTCTTTGTGTCTTTAAAAAGATAATGCTCTAAAACTGCTTTTTTCTTCTGTGGAACTCCCCGAACAACAGCTAAATATGTTCGCCCCAGCTCTCTTTTCCGAAGTATATTCGATAATCGAGAAGCTGCCTTAGATGTTTTGGCAAACACCATCACCCCGCCTACAGGACGATCTAAGCGATGAACAAGCCCCAAGTAAACATTGCCCGGCTTCTGATAACGAATTTTTATATCTTCTTTTAATAGCGTCAGCAAATCCGTATCTCCACTCGTATCTCCTTGCACGGGTATATTCACTGGTTTCTCAACGAGTAGCAAATGATTGTCTTCAAATATGATTGGTATTTTCATAATGACCCCTTTATGGAAAGTAATAAACTAGGAGATATTTGTCACTCAGCTAGTTAAATTGTATTATACTGAACTCCATGTTAGTAAGCCAATATTTGATAGGGTTGTTACAGGATAGTTGATTACATCCATTTACCCTTGTTGAAATGTCAAATTTAAAAGTTAAGTGAAGTCCAGTTCCAAAATATAATTTGACAACTTTGTGAACATTCCTGATAATAGCAGTAAGGGAGTGAATGAAATGGAATCTAAACAAACTATGCTAGACATCGTTAAGTATACTGGGGGAACAATACTCGTCGTTGGAATTTCTATTTTTTTATATGGTTTTTTTATTAGCGATTATAGCGCAATTACAGGTATCGGGATTGGTACAATTATGGGGGCTATTTTCATCTTCCTCATGGGGGTATTCTTTGTTGCAACTGAAGAAATGCAAGAAAAAAGAGACAAAGGAATACGCGTCATTCAATAAAAAAGGAGCGCCAAATGGCACTCCTTTTTTTATTGATCTAATCACATATCCCAAACCAAAATCAGTAGTGTACCGAAGATAGTGACTAGCGCTATGGCAACACCATAGTAGATGTTCATATATATCGCAGCCTTGTCTTCTGTCTCGCCAGCATGCATGAACACGATAAGTTGAACTGCTGCTTGCACGAATGCAGTAACTAACAGAATCGTCATCCCTACCACAAATGACATATCTAGAAAATAGACCGTCAGTGCAGCTGCCGTTAACACCATTGAAAACGCAAAACCCATAACCTGTTTACGCGGGAATAATTCGCTCATATTACATCATTCCTTTCAAGTAGATGAAGCTGAAAATAAAGATCCAGACGACATCTAAGAAATGCCAGTACAATGAAAAGATGAAGGCTTTATTAGCCGTTTTAGGCGTCAAACCTTGTTTTTTCACTTGTAGGATGATGAACAATCCCCAGAACAGACCGAGTGTTACGTGCGCTCCATGTGTCCCTAATGTCGTCAAAAGAATACCTGTAAAGGCACTCACCTGAAGCCCTGCTCCAACATTAACGTAATGCGTAAACTCATAAATTTCCACACCGAGAAATGCCAAGCCTAGCAGCAATGTAATCGCAAAGAATGTCATCATCGCATTCTTTCGACCGAGACGCATCGCATGTACACCAAGACCGATTACAAAACTACTTGTCAGTAACAAAATTGTCTCTATAAACACTGGCGTAATTTCAAAAATCTCTGCCCCGGTTGGTCCGCTAGCCGTACGGTGCTCCAGCGTGAAATACGTTGCGAAAAGTGTTGCAAATAGCATCACTTCCGCGCCAATAAAAATCCAGAAGCCTAAAATATTCAACTTATTTTGTTCGGTTTTATATTCAAGCGGAAGTGAATTATCTATTTTCATCTGTTAACACCTCGCTGTCCTTTTCTGTTTCTTCAACTTCTTTTACTGAAATATAGTAGCCGTCATCCCTTTCAAATGAACGATGCGCTAGACAAGCAAAAATCGCAATGGTCGTAATGATAGCCGGGATCCACATACTAAAGATAAATGAGAAGCCCCAAACAAAGAAAATACAACTGATGATGAACGGCATCCCACTATTATTCGGCATGTGAATCTTCTCTATATCCCCTGTAAATAACGGTTGTTTTTTCTTCTTATGATCCCAGAACGCTTCGATTGAGTTCACATGTGGTGTGCGTGCGAAGTTATACGATGGAACAGGGCTATGTGTTGCCCATTCTAGCGTACGTGCATTCCACGGATCTGAACTAATATTACGTGAAGCATAGCGTGTACTGTGATAAATATTGTAAACGAGGATTGCAAAACCAATTGCTAGGACAATTGCGCCAGCAAAGGATAGCAGATTCAGTGCCCCGTAGCCACTTGCTTCCGAATAGGTATACATCCGACGTGCTTGCCCATCCAATCCAGTAAAGAACATTGGGAAGAACGTGACATTAAAGCCAATCGCGATAAACCAGAATGCCCACTTGCCAATTTTCTCACTCAACATGAAACCGAACATTTTTGGCCACCAGTATGTCAGCCCCGCCAACATCGCAAAAACAACACCTGGAATAATCGTGTAATGGAAATGCGCAACTAGGAACATCGTATTATGATATTGATAGTCAGCGCTAGCCATACCAAGCATGACCCCGGTCACCCCACCAATTGTGAAAATCGGTATGAAACCTACCGAATAAAGCATCGGGACCGTAAATTCAATTCTTCCTTTTCGCATCGTGAGCAACCAGTTAAAGATCTTGATCCCGGTCGGAATCGCAATCGCCATTGTCGTGATTGAGAAAATACTATTCGTTAGTGGTCCCTGCCCCATCGTAAAGAAATGATGCGTCCAAACTAGGAACGAGAAGAACGAAATCACTACAATGGAAATGACCATCGATGTATAACCATATAGGTTACGACGTGAGAAGGTCGAAATAATCTCACTATAAATACCAAACGCTGGTAATACGAGGATGTAAACCTCTGGATGTCCCCAAACCCAGAACAGGTTGGCCCACAGCATATCCATTCCGCCATTCGTCATCGAGAAGATATGGGTACCAAATAGCCGATCCATCGTCCCCAATAACAGCGTAACCGTCAGGACTGGGAATGCGAAAACAACAATGGCATTCGTAATTAAAGCCGTCCATGTAAACATTGGCATCTTCATCAGCTTCATGCCAGGTGCTCTCATTTTAAAAATTGTCGCCATGAAGTTAATTCCAGAGATTAACGTACCAATACCGGCTATTTGAATCGATAGCAAATAATAGTTGGTTCCGACAGATTGACTAAAATCATTCCCTGCAAGCGGGAAATACGATGTCCAACCAGCATCTGGTGAACCACCGACGACGAATGAGATATTAAATAACATCGCACCCATAAAGAACAACCAGAAGCTAAGTGCATTCAAGCGAGGAAACGCTACATCGCGCGCTCCAATTTGTAAAGGTACTACGAAGTTCATCAGCGCATAGATAAATGGCATTGCCATAAAGATAATCATAACAACCCCGTGCGTTGTAAAAACCTCATTATAATGCTGAGCATCTAGCAATATGTTTTCAGGTACAGCCGTTTGCGCTCGCATCATAAGCGCGTCTACGCCACCTCGGAATAGCATAAGCAGAGCGGCGATTAGATACATAATCCCAATCTTTTTATGGTCAACTGTCGTCAACCACTCCCGCCATAAGTAACCCCATTTTTTAAAATAGGTTAAGCCAAGAAGAATCGCAATCATAGTAAGACCAATGACCACCATGGCTGCGTAAATCGCTGGACTTGGATGAGGTATGGCAAATCGATCAAAGTAATCCATACTTTTAGAACTCCTTTCGTAGAAATCAATACTTGAATTTATACAACGTATTAGTCTTGATCATACAAATCATTATTCATGTACATGGTTTGATTCGTCGGCAGAATCCTCTGCCTCGTGATGCCCTCCATGGTGACCTTCAGGAGCAGGTGAGAACTCTAAGTGAGTGCCATTATAAGTAGATCGTCCAAGATGTCCTGGCAATAATAATTCTTCAAACTTCTCTTCCGTAAGGGTTTCAGCACTTGCTTTAACATCTTCTACCCATTCGTCAAACTCTGCCGGTGGCATTGCTTTGACATCAAAAATATTTTCAGCGAAGCCTTTTCCAGTGAAGTTGGAGTTTCGTCCCATGTATTCACCCGGAGTGTCGGCAGCTAAATGTAATGTCGTAATCATGTCCGACATCGCATACTTTTGCCCCCCAAGTTGAGGAATCCAAAATGCCGAAATGGGTCCGTAAGAGTACAATCTAAATTCCAACGCCCGATCTGTTGGGATATACAAATAGTTCACTGTTTCGATATTTTCTTCTGGATAACTGAAATGCCATTTCCAATCGGATGAAGATGCATAGACAATCAATGGTTTTTGATCCTCATAGCCTTTTGGTGTCGCCTCCACTTCATAGACTGATTTGACTGTCACAATTGACAAGAAGATAATGATTAGAACCGGAATCCCAACAATAATCGCTTCAACAACTGGATTACCCTCGATATGTGGGGGTTCATAATCCTCGCTTTGTTTCGAAGCACGATATTTTATTAACATATAGAGCAACATACCAAAAACAACTACGACTACGAACGCCATGGTCGCAACCGATATCCAAATAACGTCAGCAATTGTTTCAGCTTGCGGCCCTTTCGGATTCAAGACCATGACCGGTTCACAACCAGCTAACACAGCTAGAAGACCCATCATCAAACTTAAAAAAGCCCCTTTTTTCCTCATGAAAATGCCCCTTTCTTCTGTTCTATACGGATAGAAATAGTATTCAAAAGTGTTATCACAGGGAAATCCCTTAGTTCAAAATTAACCTTAATATAATAAAATCGGGAAAACAATTTCCCGAGACTCATGTCACAAAGTGTTCACGACAAACGCGTCACAAATCGTTCATATAACAGGGTTTTATTGGTCACAAAGCATTTCATAACCTGCGATTTATTAATTAAAAAGTAAAGTTATATAAATTTTATAACTTATTTGCGTTTTGACTTTTATAAAGTCATAATCAACCATTTCCCTTTTATAGTAGGAACTCATTTTTTCTTCTTTTACTTATGTACACAAAACAAAAAAACACCCTTCTCTTGGTAAGAAAAAGGTGTTTTTACATTACAGAAAAAGTAGTTAGATATTAAACCATTTTCATCTTATCCAGTTTGGCTCTGTCCATTTTTTGATGAACCAAATTTGTCCTGCATCAATCCCCATAGGGTACATTAATCTTACAATAGCCTTTAAAGGTGTCGCGTGATTCTATGCGACTGTTTGTTTCAAGCATCTATGTTATGTCTTATATACACCACTACACACAAGCAAAAAGCTCACTATAATTGCAGTGAGCTTTTGTGTAGATGCTAATTATTTCTCAATGAGGGCTATCTTTTCTTCTATCACGGATAAAATTGTAGCCGAAGCTGCATGCCCATAGTAACGTAACTCTATGACACCTTTTCCTTTCGCTGCAAACACTTCTATAAGCCCTTCCTCCTGGTGAATGAACAAAATGTCGAAAGTATCACTTTCCACCTTGGTTACTTCTCCTCTAAAATTACTTTCCTGTATTAGAGCATCAATTAAGTTATCTTTCATCGTTGGAAACCACAACTGATAGACTTGCATATAAAGCCCCGGCGAATACGTTCTGTCCGAGCCTGACCAAACCTGCTCTGGAATCACACCACTCTCATTTGCTTGATATTGAATCGGCGCAAAGGGGCTCCAGTTATAGGTGTAACTATTTAGCCAGCCAACAGGTCCGTCCTTATCATATTGTTTAATCACCAAATTCGAGTTCTGTTCAATTTCTGCTAGACGAACAATTGGCGAGGTATCACTTTCAATTGGAATTGTCCGCGGCTGATCCAACGCGATTTGCACGAACATCATAATAATATTTGCAATCACCAATAAAAACATCATACCTTGAATCGTTAACGTGACTGTTCTTTTTATTCTCCACGGGGCATGATGATCAAGAGCATTTCCTGTCTGTAATGTCTTTATCAGTTTGCGTATAGCTAAGCTTCCTTCCAGCATGGTAAAAGCTGCAAAAACATATGTGAATATAGCCACGAAACTCATAAATTCTCCCTCAATGAGGACTAGTATGAAAGGTCTGCTAAAGAATAACGATGCGGCGGCGCCAAGTATACTAAGAATGATAATAACGATAGTACCTCGCCAAAACTTTTTGGATAAATCCCTCAATGTAAAAGACTGCTCAATTGGATCCGTGTGCAACTCAGGTGCTTGCAATGTTGCTAGAGATGAAAAAACATTGAATTCGCCTAATCTAGCAATATGCGTCCAGCCCGCTTCTTGAAACATTTCCTTATCTTCCGCGGTAATTTGTTTATTCGAGGACGTGTCGACTCGATAACGAACATCTTTTGGCTCCCCTTGCTCAAAATAGACAAATAGCCGTCCAACTTTCTGCAAGTGCCACCCTTCTTTCGCCATATCGGCAAACCAACTCTCATGCTCTTCAATACGCCAAACATTCTCCAAAACCATTTTCCGCACTTTCTTATGCATGGCTATCACCTTCCTTCAATAACGCTCCATCTTCAAGCATCGCCGCCAAACGCTGATATTCCTGTCTAAGCGCCAGCTCCCCCTCCGCAGTAATAACATAGGTTTTTCTTCGACCATCATCGTCCGCTAACTCAATCAATTCGTCCTTCTGCATACGTGCCAAAACCCCGTAAAGCGTGCCTGGCCCCATATGCACTCTACCATTCGAAACTTCAGTAATCGCCTGCATCAGACCATAGCCATGACCCGGATTCATAAGCGTTAATAAAACATAATACATCGCCTCTGTCATCGGTCCACCTGTATATTTCATCTATAAATACCTCCCGATATTATGCATGACGTTATATCGCATGACATAATAGTAGGTTATTTGAAATTAATTGTCAATGTCTGAATAAAACAAAAAGTATTTTATTTAAAACTGGTCTAAGTTTTTAGAATCAAAGATTTTTTAAAATCGGGACAAAATATAATTTTTGTAATAAAGAATAATTTTCAGTGTAAAAGATAAACAATAGCCAAAGAGTAGAATACTCAATATAATTCGAATAATAATTGTAACCGCTTAAATTTCTCTTGCATTTATTGAATATCTTTTTTATAATAAACATGAAAATAATTTACAAATAGGAGGTAATTATGATGAGTAGTTTCTTCGAGAAAGCTCAACAATTTGGTAAATCATTTATGCTCCCCATTGCTGTCTTACCTGCAGCAGGTTTACTGTTGGGAATTGGCGGTGCTTTATCAAACCCCAATACAATAAAAGCGTATCCATTTTTGGACGTGTCATGGCTTCAATCCATTTTCACCGTTATGTCAAGCGCCGGGAGCGTCATCTTCGCTAACCTTGCCTTATTGTTCGCGATAGGTGTAGCGGTCGGTTTAGCCAAAAGTGACAAAGGAACTGCTGGGCTAGCAGGAATGCTCGGTTTCCTAGTCATGAATTCAACAGTCTCTGCATTATTGTCGATCACTGGCATTCTCAATACTGAAAATCCTGCATCTGTAGGACAAGGACTAGTACTTGGTATTCACACTTTAGAAACAGGAGTCTTCGGTGGGGTAATGGTTGGTGTTTTAGTCGCCCTTCTTCATAATCGTTACAACAAGAAGCAGCTTCCTCCATTTTTAGGTTTCTTTAGCGGTTCACGATTTGTTCCGATTATTTCTGCATTCGCATCCATTTTTCTTGGTATATTTATGTTCCTAGTTTGGCCATTTATTCAAGCAGGTATTTTTAAAATGGGTGGATTAGTAGAAGCAACTAGTTACATTGGAACATTTATTTTTGGATTTGTGTTACGTTTATTAGGGCCGTTCGGTCTTCACCATATATTCTATATGCCTTTTTGGACTACTAGTTTAGGTGGCTCACTTGTTATCGATGGACAACTTATTGAAGGAACTCAACGAATTTTCTTTGCGCAACTAGCTGACCCTACCATCGAAAAGTTTTATGAAGGGACATCCCGCTTCATGTCCGGACGCTTTATTACAATGATGTTTGGACTTCTTGGAGCAACTTATGCAATTTATCGGACAGCAAAACCAAAGAATAAAAAAATCGTTGCAGGTTTAATGGGATCTGCTGCATTAACATCATTTTTAACAGGTATTACAGAGCCAATTGAATTTTCATTCTTGTTCATTGCTCCAGCACTTTATGTTGTACACGCCTTTTTGGATGGGCTAGCCTTTATGATGGCTCATATTTTTCAAATTACAATCGGACAAACATTTTCAGGAGGATTTATCGACTTTGTCTTATTCGGCATTTTGCAGGGTAACGATAAAACAAACTGGCTACTCGTTCCGTTAATCGGTATTCCATGGTTCTTCGTTTATTTCTTCTTATTCACATTCCTTATTAAGAAGTTTAACTTCAAGACACCTGGTCGCGAAGATGAAGACCTAGCTCCGACAGCAGCAGCGGATAATTCGAGTGATCGTGCCCAGACAATTATTACGGCCCTAGGCGGTGCTGATAACCTAACAGCTGTTGATTGCTGTGCTACCCGCTTACGCATCAGCGTCAATGAGCCAGATAAAGTAGACGAAGCTTTGTTAAAAGAAACAGGTGCAAAAGGTGTCATAGTGAAAGGCAAAGGGGTCCAAGTCGTTTATGGTCCACATGTTACAATCATTAAAAATGAAATCACAGAAATTGTAGGTGAATAATTTTGTTAAATAAAATAAAAAATGGGCTGGTTGCTTCATGCCAAGCCCTTGAGAATGAGCCTCTTCACAGTCCATTTATAATGTCTAAAATGGCACTTGCTGCCCATCTTGGCGGAGCTGTTGGTATTCGTGCAAACTCAGCGCAAGATATTCAAGCGATCAAAAAAGAGGTTTCTCTGCCTGTCGTTGGAATCGTGAAACGTGATTATCCCGATAGTGATGTTTTTATTACAGCTACCCAAAAAGAAGTCGATGAATTAATTGAATCGGGCTGCGAAATGATTGCCATGGACGCTACATTACGTCAACGCCCGCATGGTGAAAAGCTAAAAAGTCTTGTTGATTATATAAAAGAAAATCATCCAAATATCCAATTAATGGCTGATATTTCAACTTTAGAAGACGCACTTGAAGCAGAACGTTTAGGATTTGACTGTGTTTCTACTACGCTTTATGGGTATACAAACGAAACAAGCGGATGTAAACTATATGAGAATGATTTTGATTTCATTAAAGTCATATTAAATAATGTTCGCATTCCAGTTATAGCTGAAGGTAATATCCTGACACCTGAAATGGCGAAAACAGTGATATCTCTTGGCGCTCACTCAGTTGTCGTAGGAGGGGCTATTTCAAGACCCCAACAAATTACTAGTCGGTTTGTGGATGTGATCAAAGGAGTGTAATACATGGTTACACTATTGAAGGAGATTCAATCTAGATATTCCTCCTTCTCGGACAAAGAAAGAGGTTTAGCAGATTATTTTCTTTCTTCACCAATTGAAGCTTCACAAAGTAATATTAAAGATATTGCAGACAAGACTGGTATTTCAGTTGCGACAATTACAAGATTTTGCAAAAAGGTTGCTTGTAAAAATTTTGTCGAATTGAAAATAAAGTTAGCACGGGAAGCCTATCAAGTAGGCGATGAAAAAGTAGATACAAAATTAAAGCGCCAATATGAAGATATTTTAAATGACATTCAAGGACTAAGTGGTAAAGAAGCTTTGGATGAAGTTATGCAACTCATTCAAGAAAGCAAAAAATTATACATCTTTGGCTTAGGAAGCTCAGGGCTTGCAGCGCAAGAGTTAAACTATCGTTTAAGTAGAATGGGCTTCGCTTCAGAAGCAGTAACCGATCCGCACTTAATGATTATTAGAAGTACACTAGTCCAAAAAGGTGATTTACTATTAGCGTTCTCTCGTTCTGGACAAACTAGGGATCTATTACATTCTGTAAAAGAAGCTAAAAATAACGGTGCTACAGTCGTCTCATTCACCGCCTATGGCGATACTCCACTAACCCAATTATCTGAAACCGTTTTATGGACGATACACCCTTTACGTACCGGGTATATATCTACCGGTTTAGACTTGAGCGTTCTTTATTTGATTGACCTAATTAGCTTATTCTTGCTTAAGGACGAGGCTATTAAAGAAACATACAAAAAAACAGTTGCTGCCATTTCCTCTGAAGCATATATAGAGAGTGGTCAATAATAGTATTAAAAAAAGTACCCGATTCCAACAATTTCAGATGTTGTTGGAATCGGGTACTTTTATATTCCTGTAGATAACGGTACAAATAGTGGATGCTAGAAAGAACTAGTTCAATATCGTTTTTTTGACAAATTCTCTAACGATTTTTTAATCACCATTACTCGTGTTTGTTTTCTTACTTTGATCTAATTCCACCAAAACACCATCAACTGATACTCCTTTCTGATTTTCTTCTAAACCATCTATTTGGCGCTTGCCTCTATCCTGTTCAAATGTTTTTCTTATATACTCTGTTACAAGATGAATATATTCGCTGTTCGTAGGCTTTGATCTAATTTCATTTATGTCATATCCAAGAATCTCCAAGATGGAGTCCGCGCTTCCACGTTTCCATGACACTTCAATTGCATGTCGAATTGAACGTTCCACTCTACTAGCGGTCGTATTATTCTTTTCTGCTATATGTGGATACAAATCTTTAGTAAATCTCGACAGAAGCGAGGGCTCTTGGTGAACCAACTCAATCGCTTCTTTCATATAATTAGAGCCTTTAATATGCCCAGGTACTCCAAGTTCACGCACGATTGAAGAGATTCTAGGATTTATCCCAATGCTACGGTTAGTGTTATTGTTTGATCGTTTTGTTTTTTTTTGCTCATGCGTTCTTTCTAGCCCTTTCCTTTTAACCCCCTCGAAATAAGAGTACTCTGCCAAGTCACTAATGAGTTCTAATATATATTCGTAATCGTTATAATCAATTGCTTTTTGAATTCGCTTGAACGTTTTTCCGATTTTTTCTTCTACTGCATTATTAACTTCCATGTAAATAACCTCCAAACATTATTTATCTCCAACGAAATAAGCTATTTGTCTCTCACTATCAGTCAAACTAACTCGGAGATTCTTAGGTAACTGTTTATACATAATTATACACAATTGAATAGCTTACAGTATCAAGCTAAGCAAAATCTAAGGGAGGAGATTAATTTTGTCAGAAAGAAGAAATGGAAGATTTCGTTTTTGTATTTTGCCTGGCTATAACTGGTGTGGTCCCGGTTGTAACGGACCCGGAGCTCCAATCAATGACGTCGATGCCGCCTGCAAAGCACATGATGACTGTTATCGTAGGGGTAGAAATGCATGTGAATGTGACCATGAATTTCTCCAACGCTTACGCCATAAAATAGATCCCTGTACACAAAAAGGTAGACACGCTCGTCTGCTTTATAATTATATGAGATTACAATCACACTTTACTTGTCGATTTTTTAATTGAAGTGTAGACACTCAAACTTTTATTTAACAATCAAAAAACCACCCTAAGCTCTAAGCAAAAGGATGGTTCATGAAGGAAGTAAATGACAGTTAACTATATAAGTTGATATGAAAAATCCTACTAACAACGCTTGGCGCTTTGGAATGCCTTCGCCAAAGATTATGTAGAACCTTTTGTTTAACCTATATAGTTCTGAAATATCCCGAACTGTGTGAATTACTTCAAACTACGATTTAAAAAGGCCTTTGTTCGCTCCTGCTGAGGATTCGTTAGTACATCAATAGGATTACCTGATTCAATGATTTCTCCGTTGTCCATGAAAATAACCCTGTTAGCCACTTCTTGAGCAAACCCCATTTCATGTGTTACGACGATCATCGTCATATGCTCTTCGGCAAGATGCTTCATCACTTCCAAAACTTCCCCCGTCAATTCAGGGTCTAAAGCGGATGTTGGCTCATCGAATAACAGGATTTCAGGGTTCATCATAAGCGCCCTGGCAATCGCTACCCGTTGCTTTTGGCCGCCGGAAAGCTTGGACGGATAAGCATTTGCCTTATCAGAAAGTCCTACTTTATCTAGCAATTCTGTACTCCGGCGTCGAATCGCATCGACCGGCTCCCTTTTTGTCAATCTTGGTGCGAGTTCTAAGTTTTCTTTCACGGTTAGATGTGGAAAGAGATCGAAGTGTTGAAATACCATGCCCATTTTAGCAGTCACTTGCTTGATTTCCTGTGCTTTTGGGTAATTGCCGTCCTTGACGAGATAATCGCCGGATATTTGGATACTACCACCGTTTATTTCCTCGAGATGGACTAAACTGCGAAGCATCGTGCTTTTCCCTGAGCCAGAGGGGCCGATGATTGCAACCACATCGTTTTTATTGACATCAAACGTAATTTGTTTGAGTACATCAAGTTGTCCAAATGATTTTTTGAGGTTGGATACTTCAATGATGGTCATATTCATCGCTCCTTAGTCATATTTGAATCGCCGTTCGAGCCATTTAAAGAACAGGGTCAAGACGAGCGTTATAATGAGATAAATGATACCTGCGAAAAAGAAAGGTATGATTGTAAAATCACGATTTACAGCAGTCTGAGCGAAGTGCAACAGTTCCGGTACTGCAACAGCATAAAGCAGCGCCGTGTCCTTCACCAATGTCACTGATTCGTTCGCAACTGCTGGAAGGGCAACACGGAACATTTGAGGCAAAATAACCCTTGTCGTTGTTTGCCATTTATTCAAACCGAGCACCTGTGAAGCCTCATACTGGCCTTTATCAACTGCAAGTAATCCTCCACGGAAGATTTCTGCGAAATAGGCGGCATAATTTAATATAAATCCTAAACAAGCAGCTGCGAATCGATCAAACACCAAGTACTCCCCGACAATGGGAAGTAAGGGCAAGCCAAATACAAAAAATAATAATTGCAGTAACAGGGGCGTGCCACGCATTAAATAAATATAACCATTGGCAAACCAAGCCAGTGGTTTAATGTTGCTTCTAACCGCAAGCGTCAAGATGAAACCAAGCGGAATTGACACCGCAATAGCAATCAAAAACAGGAGGACTGTTACTTGTGCCCCTTCCAGCATCGGTTTAAGTATAGAAATCAAATAATCTAAAGACATGAAAGGTCTCCTCCAAAAACAAAACAGGGTTTCACAAGGAAATCCTGTTTGTCACATATTTATCTTCATTCCGTTGAAGACTCCCACCTCTATAACGCCAAGGCGTAGTTGATTTGGTCATTTTACTTTAAAACTTTATTTTCACCAAACCATTTTTCTGAGATTTCAGCAGCTGTACCATCTTCGTTCAATTCGTCAAGTGCTGCCTGAAGCTTCTCAAGCAGTTCCTCGTTACCTTTTTTCACACCGATTCCGTACTCTTCAGGTGCAAGTGATTCATCAAGCACTTTAAATGTGCCCTCTTCTTGGGACATATAATAATCAATAACAACTTCGTCAATGACGACTGCATCCAAACGTCCTGTTTTCAAGTCAACTAACGCAAGAACATTGTCGGCAAATTCCGTAACTGTTTTAATTTTCGATTCGATTGGATTTGCACCTAGAGCGTCAGCTGCAGAAGATAACGCTTGAAGCCCTACAACTTTTCCGTCCAAATCATCGAGTTTAGCAATTTCTGAATCAGCTAACGTAGCAACGACCTGTGCATTTCGTAAATAAGGCTTTGTAAATAAAACCTTCTCTTTCCGCTCATCCGTAATTGTATACCCGTTCCAAATGAGATCAATCCGTCCACTACTTAGTTCTGTTTCTTTTGTTTTCCAATCGATGGGTTGAAACTTAGGTGTCATACCCATTTTTTCAGCAGCAGCTTTGGCATAATCGATGTCAAAACCAACGATTTCATTATTGTCATCACGGAATCCCATCGGTGCAAATTTATCATCTATCCCAATGATTACTTCGCTAGTTGATTTGCTATCAGTTTGTCCTTCTGATGAACCACAGCCCACTAAGAGTGTAAAAATTGCCGTCATAATTAGAAAAATAAATGCTGAACGTTTCATAACTGTAAAAATCCCCTTTCAATGATCAATGCTTCTTTTGAATACTTTAGCGTGTTAACGTATTAATAGAATAACATAAATCCAAACTAAAGAATACCCTTTTTATATTTTTTCATTCTATCTTCTTACTTCTGATTATCTTATGCTCAAGTTAGATGTTTAATTCGTGAGGTATGCAGTGCACCCTTCACATCATCGCATAAAAAAACAACTAGAACGGAGCGACAGACACCCCGTTCTAGTTCCTTCAAGAATACACAAAACTTCTCCTAAGATCGATTCTATCAATAATTTAAAAATAACTTTTGAAGCATATAATAAGACTGTTTTAAACGCTCTTCAGATTTTGGTAAATCCCAGTTTTCCCAAGTATACCCCTTCAAATCATTTAACACATCGCTCTCTATTGCCGGGACAGAATCCGTTAGTTCATCTTGTTCATTAAAATATAATGCACCAATCTTAATTTCCTCAACGAAAGTACTTGCTTCTGTACCATCTGCATATAAATCTCCCATAAATTCTTTTTGACTTGGGTCCTTTGCGTGAATTAACAGCCATGGAATTCTTAGCTCAATCATTCCATCCTCGTTCATATAATAATCCGCTAAAGAATTATAATCCTCAGATAGCGGATTGCTATTCCCTTCTATCAGCTTACCCGTGTCATATGAACTAAAAGGTAATGTTATATTTTGCTGCGGTAAATAGAGCTCTTTATTTAAAGCATACTGTTCAATTGTAAATTCTCCACTATTAATGGTGGGAACACTCGGTTTCGGTTTAAGTAAATCTAGTGTATGCCCATATTGGTTTGTGAAAAAATCATAGTAACGATCCACAAATAAGCTGGATTCATTGTTCTTTAGACTAATGATAAATTCCATCCCGTTAGTAAAGCTAATATCCGTTGTGCCATTTATCATTTTGTTTCCTTGGTTCGGAACAATATCTAATAGAAATATCGGATAGCCCTTACTAGCAACGTCATGATCGAGCCTTATATACAAGTATCTCTCATCATGATCTACATATAATGAATGCAAATCCCCCTCTTTTTTATCATAAAGGGCATCTGTTTCCCAGTCTTCCTTATTTCCATCGACATTTATTTTCAGTCGATCAAAACTTAATAAACCAAACTGTTGCTCATTCGTTTGTGCATTTGACCAAAAAGGGCGCCTATCTGGATTATCGTAATCTACCGTGTTCCATGTCCGTTTGAACCATTCATCTTGCCATGTAAACACAAGTCCCCCAAGTAATTTTTCAGCCATGATATCTTCAAATAAGCGGGTAATAATTTCACCTTGCTCTGTTTCGGAGTGAAATCCTTGATTCCAACCAAAGGGATTCTCATGCGTCAATCCTCGGGATGCAGGAACTCCAAATTCCGCTATTAAAACTGGAAGCCGGTGCGCTTCATGCAATTCATTTAAATAGGCCGCATAGCTATTAAATTCGCCTCTATGATCTACATAGGTTTGGTATGACTCTTCAAAGTTCAAGAAATCCGGATAGTAGGGATACACATGGTAAGATGCAAATTGATTGGTTAAGTCCATTTCTTCTTTTGCATAGATCACATTCGGGTCAACCCCTACTAAGTCTTCATCTTCTGATGGCTCGGCCGGATGTTCTAAAATATCTGTCGTAATCCAATTTGTAAAACTCATAGGTCTAATCCAGTTATAATTGTCTTTTTCGTACTTTACTGTAAGATCCATTTGTTCGGCAAGCCAGTATTCAAAGGCTGTTGCTCCTTTTGTTTCGAAATATTCGCCTTCATATTCTCCAATCGTTCGATAGGTTTCATTCGTATTTAACACCATTTGTGGATACCACTCAATTCCAAGAATCCACCCTATTACATACTCGGATATATCTGCACGATAAACACCAGATGCATGCCCTGCCTCAGCTTCTACAATTTTATTCCCGTGAATGACATCGATCAATGTTTTGATTTCATCTTGGAAGTCTTGTAAATTGCCTTCCTCAAAAGCATCTAATGATTCCGCTAGCTTTTCTTCATTTATCCAAACGCCATGAAAAACATATATTTTTTCATCATGTTTTTCGTTATATCGTTTTAATGCGTTATAAAACCCGGGTGGATGAAGTGTGTAGACTCGAATAGCATTTGCATTCATTTCCCCAATTTGTTCAAGCCATCGGTAATATTCATCCTCTGTAATCCCGGCCTCCCCGGGAAATACTCCAGGTTTTGCCATACCTATATTGACGCCCTTTATCGTCATTGGGGTCCACTCGTCATCCTTTAAAATCTCAAAAGAATCATTTTGTACTCTAGCATTATAATGTAGTTCATTTGTTTTCTCGAAAGAGGTAGCTACATCCTCATTGTTGGTGAAGTCCTCTAGGATTTTTTTCATCATTGGAACATATACCGACCAATAAAAAGTATCTTCCGAAAATGTTTGACCGATTTTATACAAATGCTGTAGTCCTTTTAATTGATAAAATGTTGGCACCTTTGCGATGTCATTAAAATCCCCTGCAAAGTAATAACTCGGAGAGGTACGATGTTCATTTTCTAAAACGGCAGCAAATTGGATAGGTACTTCATTCTCATTCAGCAAATGAATGCCATGTTCAGTAAGATCCCATTTATAGTTTGCGAGTACTTTTGTATCGTTTTCAGGTGTGACAATATCAAACCAATATTGGTAATCTGGACTCTTTGTAAGACCAAATTTCTTTTCTCCTTCTTCTGTAAATGCAATATGTATGCCTTCGTCCTTAAAATGTTTCTTTTTCTCCAAAACGATCACTTCAGAAGTATCATCATTTACCAAGACAAATCCTACTCCGCTATATTTCCAAGTATCTTGAAATTCATCCAAAATCCATTGTGGAATTTCACTATTTTTGTCTGGATCTAATTCATCAAAATAGCGGCCTACCCAACCTGACCACTCAAGCCCTAAATAGTCCGAAACACCTTCTCGTACCCCTTGATTTGTCGGAGAAGCAAATGTATTATATTCAGCAACTAATAAACTCTTTTTTTCCTCGTTCAATCTATCAATAATCGCACTCCACTCTGCTTCTTCAAGACCTCCATAAATTTTACTAGACCGTGATCCTTCTCTGTCTTTTTTAATCCATGGTAAGTCCTCATTGTAGACCCCATACGTATCTGCCAAATAAATTACATCAAAATCGGAATAATTTGTCGGGAGATGTTTGATTTCATAGCTTTCTTTTTTTTCATCTGGCACAAATCCAAAATAATCTGTAGAGCTATCGTATTCCTCATCCTTACTATTCACATACTTCAAATTGTTTAAAACCCATGTAATGCCCAAATGCTCCCGATACGTGTCATTCGGAACTGTTTTATCGATAATTGCTATATTCAACCTTTTTTCAGGTTCTAAAAACCATAAAATAATGGGGAGGGCAATAACAGAACAGATACATATGAAAATCAAATAAAACCGTTTCATTCCACTTATCCTTTCTTAGAAAGTCCCTGTCGATTCATTTGACCCCATTCTTGTCTTCCCAATAAAAACCTTACAAATCCTTCGGTTCTCCAAATTAATGTTAAAGGTTTATACCAAAACACTTCTGACAAGGATAATATCAACAAGCGAAAGAGATCTTTACTTTTAGGGTATGTCTTCATACTCCATGCCTCTAGTAATATAGATGCGACCGAAAATACTGCACCATATAAAATAAAAAGTAATAATAATAATATTGCCATTTCATAATAGATTTGTCCTAAGAAAAACGAGAAGATAATATATACATACCCACCTAATTCAATAAGAGGTCCTAGACATTCAATCAACCAAAAGTATGGAAAAGATACCACACCAATTCCGCCATACCGTGGATTAAATGTTATTTTTTTATGCTTCCATAGACTTTCTATTAACCCCTGATGCCATCTTCTTCTCTGGTTTCGTAAAACCGATAAACTTTGGGGAGCCTCTGTCCAACATACAGGATCAGAAACAAATTCTATTCTTTTTTTCAGATTTTTCTCTTTCAGCATTCGATGCAGTTTGACAACTAACTCCATATCCTCACCAATTGTATGTGTCGAATATCCCCCGACTTCAATAACCCAGTTCTTCGAAAACACACTAAATGCACCGGAAATAATAAGGACTAAATTGAATTTACTTAAAGCGATTCTCCCCATTAGAAAAGCTCGTAAATATTCTACAACTTGCATGACAACTAAAAAGTTCGGCGATAAATCCGTCTTAAATACCGACCCTAACTGAACATCATGTCCGTTCGCAATTCGAATATTTCCTCCGGAGGCAATCACATCTTCATTTGATAAAATAATTGGTTTCATTACTCGAAGAAGTGACTTTTCTTCTAAAATCGAATCCCCGTCAATTGAACAAAAATATGGGTATTTAGAAATGTTAATACCGGTATTTAATGCATCTGCCTTCCCACCATTTTCTTTTTCTACTAGGATTAAATTCGGATGAATTTCAGACTGATAAATACTCAGGACAGCCTTGGTTGCTATTTGCTCACGCACTATTTTTTGAATAGGCTTCATTTGAAAATGGCTAATGACAGCCTGTTGTGTACCATCTGTAGAGCCATCATTCACTACGAGTATTTCAGTTTCTGGATAACGCAAGCTAAGCAACGAGTGAATATTGTTCACAATACCCAGTTCTTCATTATAAGCCGGCACGATAATCGAAACAGGTTTCGAATAGATAGCATCAATATAATCTTCTTCAATATCTTCTTTATTCAACTTGTATTGTTTTCTCAATTGAGTAAAAGCAAAAAATAGCATGATTGCATAGACAAGAATTGCAACGACCATATACACAATGATCATGCCACCAAAAAACTGCATCAGTATATTAAAAATAAATGACCAGGTCATTTGCTACCGCCTTCCCACAAAACTTCATTTGCCATATCAATTGCAAACTGATCACTGGCTGTTTCAATAAAACTTTGCAAAATTTCTGCACCTTGCTTGTCCTTACCAATTGTTTTTGCTGCCTGAGATCGTACCCACCAAGAATCATCCTTCAGTAGCGCTTCTAAATAAGGTAAGGAATAGGAGATTGGTAAATTCCCCAATAACCTCGCATGCATTAAGCGCTCCTCCCAAATAGGAGAAACGTTAAAATGGACATACTTTTCCGGTTCAATTATGACCCCTAGTTCATAAATCGCCTTCAATGATCGAATCCGAATTTCATCATTGCTATGCCCCAATCGGGACTCCAAAAAGGATAGATTATCCATATTTCTTTTTATGCCTAAAATATCGATAATAACATATTGGCAAGTATCCGATAATTCTTCCATTCGATTCATTAAATCATTCAAAATATCTTCATCCACACTAATTAATAGTTTCTTATATTCATACTCAGAAAATAGCACCGGTAAATTTAACAACTTATTCACAAATTGCTCTTCCTTGAATACTGCATATATTTTTAGCAGTTGAAAATATTCTTCATGGGATAATTTTTTCTCGTCCATTTTCTCACAAACTTCTAGAAGACTATCCATACGAAAATCAATAATTCGCTCCATTGCATTAATACGTTCACTCCATTTTCTGCTTCTTAAAAGTCCTGAAAAATGCTGCTTTAAGTATTGATTTGAAAATAGCTCGATTTTCTTTAGGATAGCAGGGGTAAACAAATTATTTAAATAGGATAAGAATAGTTCTTCAACTGCTTGAATTTCAAATTTATTCGTTGGAATTAGTGATGCATGAAATTTTTCCGCATCCCTAAAATAGCGATACCAAAGCATCTGCTTTTCACGAATGTACACTTCCTTTTTTCGTACCCCTGAAACCTCTCTTGTACGTTCAAAAATCAAATAACAAGTAAAGAAGATTAATATAAAAACTAGCACGATAATCAGTAGAAGTAATAATTTTATTATTAGCCCCATTATGACCATAGCCTTTCAAATGTTCGTTTTATTTGCGCTTCGAATAATCGTAAGTTAAATGGTTTAATTAAGTATTCATCTACCCCTTTTTCATATGCGTAAAGCATATCCACTTCAGATTTTCTTTTCGTCATCATAAAGATAATAAACTTCTTTTTATTTGGTAATTTACGTAATGCATGTAAAACTTCCAAGCCATTTTTTCTAGGTAAAATATCATTCATGATTACTATATGCGTATGTCCAGAGTGAAAAAAGCTCGATTCAAGAAATTCATAGCCATCTTTAAATACGTTGATTTCTAAATTAAAATGCTCAATGGCTAGCTCTTGGAGTGAAGCTTTTAGTACGTTAGAAAATATCTCATTTTCCTCCAAGATGCTTACTTTTACTGTTTCTATATCTTTTTGCTTAAAGTCATCTATATATTCAATATTCCAAGCCTCTCGCTTTAAAGTATAGGTAAGGCTAGATTTCCCAACTTTCATCAGCTGTTCATACTCTACGTTGCCATTTCCGATTTCCGCTACGCTTGCCACCATAGCATTATCGGATGTAATCAATAAGGGGACCTCCAGATTTTTTATATCTGAAAACAATCGTTCTAGAAACGCAATTGTTTCTTCTTCTCCACTTTGAGAAAGCAGAACACACCACTCAAATGGCTTTGATAATTTGAATAGTAAATCCGTCTGTCTAATTTTAGTTGCCAGGAATAAGCTTATCTCATCTTCCAATTGTTTCATATTCTCATTATTAAATCCTTCAACATTTTGGACAGATAAAAAAGTTGCCGTCATCGTCGATCTGGAACGCACAACTGTTGCTTTTAATACATTGAAAAATTGCTTCATATGCGTCTCACTGAGTTGATTTTGGCCCATTAATAAATTATCTGACTGCCTTCCCAACGCGTTCATAGTGATTTTCCACCAATCTTTAAATTATTTCTTCTTTCTATTATAAACTGACCATTATTACATGCAATAGACAAGAGAAAAGGACACCTTTTACGATTACGAAGGACATTCCATTCTTGTCATTGCAAAATCACCATTTTTTTCATTATAAAGGTTACCTCTTACAAAGTGCTTAATAAGTAAAAAAAGCACAGCGATTCATTAGAGAATCGCTGTGCCTTCGTATCAGACATTTACTGTACAAGTTTATATTCTTGAATAAAAACTTTTAAAATTCCACTTAAATTCGGGCTACCTACTTCATCTAAATCATAGTGTACACGTGTACTAGGTTTATTAATAGAGATAATACGCGTTAAATCCATTGGTGTTCCAATGATTACTACATCACAGTCAGCATTATTAATTGTTTCTTCAAGATCTTTTAATTGCTGTTCGCCATACCCCATCGCTGGAAGGACATTTTGGATATGTTGATATTTATTAAACGTTTCGATTAATGAACCTACTGCAAATGGACGTGCATCAATGATTTCCTTCGCGCCTAAACGTTCAGCGGCAACTATACCCGCGCCAATTTTCATCTCTCCGTGTGTCAACGTTGGACCATCTTCAACGACTAATACACGTTTACCAACAATAATTTCTGGATTATCTACCGTAATCTTTGACTCCGCTTTAATAATTGTACTAGCAGGACTAGCAAATTGAATATTATTTTCTACGATTTGAATAGCCTCTGCTGTTGCACTATCAATTTTATTAATAATTGCAACGTCGGCTGTTCGTAAACTCACTTCACCAGGATAGTACTTCAATTCATGACCTGGGCGATGTGGATCCAAAACAGTAACAGCTAAATCGGGTTTGATGAAAGAGAAATCATTATTTCCTCCATCCCATAGAATCACGTCGCAACCGTCTGGATCATTTTCCGCTGCCTCCAAAATAGCTGCATAATCCACACCCGCATAGATGATATTGCCACGGGCAACATGTGGCTCGTACTCTTCCATCTCTTCGATTGTACAATTATGCTTCTTCAAATCCTCCACTGTTGCAAAGCGCTGAACACGTTGTGCATTTAAATCGCCATAAGGCATCGGGTGTCTAATTGCAATGACTTTTAAGTCATGCTCTAGTAACGTTTCGATAATTTTTCTTGACGTTTGACTTTTACCAGTTCCAGTTCGCACAGCACAAACCGAAATAACCGGTTTATTACTCTTTAACTGCGTACCTTTTGGTCCAAGTAGTGTGAAGTTAGCCCCCGCTGCATTGACAATCGCGCCAATACCCATGACATCTTCGTAGCTAATATCACTATAAGCAAATACACATTCATCCACTTGTAACTCTTCAATCAACTTCGGTAATTGATCTTGTGAATAAATTGGAATGCCTTCAGGGTATAACTCACCAGCTAATTCCGTTGGATATTTACGGCCATCTATATCAGGTATTTGTGTTGCCGTGAAAGCAACAACATTATACGCTTCGTTATTACGATAAACTGTATTAAAGTTGTGGAAATCTCTTCCCGCAGCGCCAATAATAATAATATTTTTTTTCGTCATAGCATTCTCTCCTTTAGTTGCAATTTCATTCATAATTATAACCTATCATGTATTTTAATACAATATTTTTTTCGTATGTGCTGGATAATAAGTTCAACATAAGAGAACGAACGAAAATCCTTTTTTAAACAATACAAAAAGAAACGATGGATAGCCTAGATTCCACCGCTTCTTTATACATCAGCTTAAAATTCGATTGTTAGTTCGGGAGTCAAATCTTCAAAATAAGCGCCCGATCGTTTACCGCTGGTAAGGGTCTTGCCTTTGTCGGCAATTCTGAAGCGACTTGCGGACTTACTTTTGGAGTACCCAGTGTCACTCAAACTTTCATAATTAAATGAGTGGACTAAATAATCACCTTTATGACCACTTATTTTGTGAAAATCGATGTGTTTAAATCGTATTTATAACATGTAACCGCCTCGACCTGCCTAAAGCCTTCTTGAATATACAATACCTTTGCTCTCTCATTATCGGCATTCACACAGAGTATGGTCCTGTCATAGGATTTCTCCTTCGCAAAACGTAATGAGGCCCTTAGCAGACTCCTTCCTAAGCCTTTTCCTTGATACTCCGGTATAATAGCAATTGGGCCAATATCCATGATTGCTGAATTTTCATATTCATCATCGGAACCTCTGATGACCCCGACCGGCCAATCTCTATGGTAGAGAATCATCGCTCCACCCTCTATGTGGTTTTCATCCGCCATCATCTTCCGCACCATTTCCGGAGTAATAGGCGTTTCACTTCCTTGCAACTTTGCAAAGCCTGCATTGCGAACCTCACACCAAATCTCTTCATCTCTTCCAGATTTGAATGGCCTAATTTCATAATCCCGTGGTAAATCTGACTCGGGCACCTCTATATCCTCCCTGGCAAGCACGAAAGAATACCTCTCCACAGTAAACTCCAATCCTTCAATGAGCTCCATTAATTTAGTATTGACGCTCGGAACAAACAAGAAGACCTTATCTAGACCGTCAGTATGCTTTAAAACAGCTTGCATCATCATGGAATAGCATTCCAGATTCCCGATTTCCGAATGAAATATCCGAAAGCGCGCCTTCCTTCCTCGTTTACTATAATCATCGATTATGAGCGAGACCGCTCCCATTAGATCCCCTTGCTGATTAGTAACAATATACGTCGGATTTTCGTCATTCAGCTCGAAGTCCCGCAAATCTTCATCATACAAATAGGAATCATCCAGTTCCATCCTATGCTTCTTGCAGTACTTTAAAAAGTCATCGATCTGACCATTTTTCAAAGCTTCGATTCTCACTTTTTTCGCTCCTTTTTAGGGATATCTATCTCAATGATCCCGATTCACAATATAATTCAATAAATGCTTCAAAAAAGTGATATTACGCGGGATTTCTTGCAATACTTCCATTGCATAACAATAATGTTCCCACATCGCCTTTTGGGCACCTGTAACGCCTAGGACTGAAACAAATGTCGTGTTGTTGTTTTCAGCATCCTTGCCAATCGGTTTTCCGAGTACAGTCAGATCTCCTTCAACATCAAGTAGGTCATCCTTGATCTGAAACGCAATGCCAGCATGTCGGGCAAAAGTTTTTAAAGCTTCCATTTCTGACTCCTTTGCATCGGCGAGAATTGCCGGCATGATAAGGGATGCTTCAAATGCTATTCCCGTTTTATAGAAGCACATCACATTTAATTGTTCCAGTGTCAATTGTTTCCCTTTGGAATCTAAGTCCATCGCCTGTCCCCTGCACATGTCTCCCGTTATTTTGGACGAATATTGAATCAGGCTCAGCACCGTTTTCGGATCGAATTGGTCAAGAGATGCTTGTTCCTCAATTGCTTTTTGGGTTAGGTAAAGTCCAGTCAATTCTGCCATGGCAATGTCATACACCTGGTGCAAGGTTGGACGCCCCCTACGGGTAGACGCATCATCCTGGGACGGCAGATCATCAAAGATAAGGGATGCCGTATGCATATATTCCAATGATTTCAGAAGTGGCACGATTGCCGACTTATTTAAGCCATATTCGTTAACGCCCATGACCCAAGTCATAATTGGCCTCAACCTCTTGCCATCACCTTCCAAACTATAATTTGCAGCATCAATGATTGGCTCTTGCATCAAGGAGACATTCCCTATTGTCGGGATATTTAACAAGCTGTTAATCTGATTGCGCACGGATTCAATCGTCTCTAAAAAATCTTCCTGCTCCTTCCGTTCATTTTTCAGATTAGTAACCATATGATCCCGAAGGAGTTTATCAAAGAAATCTACATCATCTGCTTTTCGAACCATCCTTTGAACGACATCGTCGAATTTCGGATTTTCAGTAGCAAATAGTCTCATCACTTCGTTGTATTGTTTCGTTCCCATTCTTTTTTTAAATCGTTTCAACCCATTTATGGCACGATCAAGAATTACCTCACAGGTCTTGCTGTCAGAGTGATACACATTATGGATCAAATTAGAAATGACCGTCCAGTATAACTCGAAAGGATTGATAAGATCCAATCGCTGTTCATGATACTTTATATAGTACGTATAGGGGGTTACTCTGCCTTCATCCATGTCATCGAACATATCGGCAAAATCATCCGCTAGCTGGTTGTAAATACCATATAAAAATGTTCGGTTATCGAAGCCCTCATCCTCAGGAGCACTAATAACTGATCGGCTAATCAATCGTGAATAAGAAGATTTTAAAATGACAGGGATATACAGCTCTTCATTGGAGTAATTGGCATTCGATAGATCCTTCGTGCGATCCACTTCCTGTGCATAAAAAAACACATAGGATTGCTCGAAAAACTTTCTTCTTGTTTCTGGTCGCTGATTGGCCTTCATATACTCAAAGGCATCTCGGAGCTCTGAATGAATATAGCGGATTAGACCCGCATTTTCTCCAGTCCACTCACCCAATTCTGGAACAGCTCCTGTGATAAGTGTCGTACGAATTAATTCGGCAAAGCGTTTTTTCTCTTTTTCGGTTAAAACATTGGCATCTAGAAGATCGTCAATGAATGGGTAGGTCAGGCCATAGCAATACCCTAGCCTAATCGCTTCATCCAGTTTCTGAGTACGTTCCTCAGGAGTACTGTCAGCAGCCATCTCTTCATTCACATGCATGATAACCCCAGCCATAATTTTGATAAGCTTTCGCTTAGCTTCCGCAGCATCCATCCCTTTCGGAATATTGGAGGATACCGTCTTTAATTTATCCATCACCCAGATCATTGCGGGCTCAACGCTTTCCTTCTGGGCCTGCCGGTACAACCAAGCCATACTAAACGTCTCCGTTTTGTCTCCAGCGGAATGAGTCAGGTGATTTTTCAAACTCTCCACTTCATGCCGAACCCTGATCTGTGTGTCAGGCGAGTTCAATGCTTTACCCAAATCGCGCATGTAAATATAGGAAATACTCCGGTCCAGGTAATTATCTAGTTTGCCTGTGTAATCCAACCATTGTATATAATTGTGATACCCTTTAGAATCAGAATCTCTTTTTCCACGAGAAAATAAGGATAATAAGGAGATAGGCTGAATATGGTTCTGCTTCCAAGACTGTATATCTTTTATCAAGACAGGCGCATACGTTCTTTGCGCGAGCTGTTCAGAAAGTGATGCAAAGTAATAGGCAGCCTTCTGCTCAGCTAGCTGATAACATGCGTCGGCATTTTTTTGTAACTTCTCATTCATACGCATCAATACCTCTACTTAAAATTTCTTATATATACATATGTCCTATCATTCAAGACCATGTTCATATACTAAGCACTTTCTCGAGCTTTTAAATACTATTTTTATACTAACATCTTTATCACTCGATTTCCCTTTTCGAAATGTTATTTGCAATGACAGGCAGCACTTCATTCAGTTTTCTTGAAATAATATGTTGTTTGAAGTTAATCATTAGTATCTGAATAGAGTAAAAAAGTTCCTACCAATACGGATGATTGGCAGGAACTACTTTTTTAACTATTCAGGCACCATGTTTCATTTTAAAGATTTCCCGATCATGCTCGCCCAATTTTTTATCAAAATATTCTAGATCCTCTTTCATAGCCAGCTGGTCAAAACAGGCAATTGTCTCTGCATGATACTCACTCAACTTAGCAGTTTGCTCATAGAGTATTTGCTGCCTAGCATCAATTGCAGATACTTTATCTTTTACTTCAGCTAAATCTACTCCTATTGAACCAACACGATTTTCTAGGTTATCCAAACGGGTTTCTACTTTCTCCAAACGTATTTCTATATTATCCAAGCGAATTTCCACTTTTTCCATACGTTGATTTAAATGTTGTAGCTCTTGCTTCACAGGTTGTAATTCTTCTCTAATAACCGAACGCAAAACATCTAAGATATTCTCTGTCATTCGAGCACATCCCTTTTAATTTTATTAGCATAGGATTGGGGTCAAGTGTTGGGGTAATGATTGCATAGTTAAGAATACGGAGTAATTAAATTATAGCATGGTTATGTGTTTCGGTCGATGACAATTAATAGGACACTCGTATGTATTTTGGGCCACCCTTTTTATGTAGAAGGATGGCCCAAAATTGTGAATTACACTTTAACTGATTTCCTCCAAAACAAACCCGTATACAACAGGAAAATACCGATCATCAAAATAATTCCGATATAAACGGACATCATCGTAGGGATTAGATAAGCGCCTATGATAATGGTTGAACGAGCGATTAAGTCTGCTCCACTAAATGAAATGTTCGAAAAGGCCGAATAAGAACCTCGTTTATCTACTGGAATCATATTTGCTTGCTCTGCATTACGTACAGGTGAATAGATGAGTTCACCAAGCGCAGCAATCAAATTAAACAGCAGCAATATATACCAAATATTTGCTGACATGACCGTAACATAACCGATACTATATATAATAAGACCTAACAGCAATACTTTTCTCTTATTAAAACGATCTGTAAACTTATTAATCATGAACGTAAAGCAGACAACGAGCAGCATGTTTTCGATATTAAGAATACTTAACATGCGTACACCTGCCACTTCAAATCCGCCAATATATATTGATTCAAATGATTCCGCCAGACGAACCCCAATATAGCTATTTAAAGAAAATTCCGCTGCAAAGATAAACATGGAGCCAAGTACAACTTTGACAAATGGACTATCTTGAAAAGCAATTTTATAGCTTTGGATGACATCCAACAACACATTCTGATGCTGCTTTTCAAACCGAATCGTTTGTTCATCAATGAGCCAGATTTTATAAGCAATCGGTAAGCTGATCGAAGTAATTGTTAGGAATGCGAACAACTCGATTTGGTGATGTACATACAACAGGCCACCAAGCGCAGCCCCAATCGCCAACGACAAATTCACAAGCCAATAATCAAGCGCATAAACAGCTTTCCGATTATCTGGTGTGGTCGAATCCATAATAAGAGCATTCATCGCTGGTCGCCCAAGATTACTCGTCACAATATAAAGTACGTAAGCAATTGCAAATAACCAAATAATATTATCTTTAGGATATAAGCTTATTGTCATAACCAAAAACATGCACGCACTTGCTAATGAAGTGAGGACCAATACTCTTTTACGTGGAAAGCGATCAGAAATATAGCCACCAATCAAATTAATAAAAAAACTAACGACGACTGTAAATAATAAAAAGATACCCGCCCAAACTTTGCTTATTTCCTGCGCAAAAAATAAGGCCATAAACGGCATGACTGCCGATGAGACAGCACGATTTAAGAAAGATGTGACTAAGCGAACTTTAAGATTTTGTGGATAGTCTTTCCAAGTCATGTTGCAACCCCCTCTGTCTTTTGTAGAATCAATGTTAAACTAGACGTACAAAAGAAAAAATGGACAATATAAATATATATGTCCACTTTTCAAAAGGAGTGTATGATGGATACATACTTATTAACTTTATGGAAATCGGTTCCATCTGGTAATATCAAACAAAAAGAACTAGCAGAAGTGCTTCATTTAAGTGCTAAACAAACGACACGTTATATACAAAAATGGTCTACAGAAGGATGGCTGACGTTTACTTCAGGACTTGGTAGGGGCAATGTATCTACGCTTCTGTGGCTAAAAAATGTAGAAGCTATTTTTGAAGAGCAAGTTACGAGGATAATTATTGAAGAACCCGTTGAACTCAGTAGCAAATATTTAGAATTAGATTGGTCGCTCGATAGTAAACAGCGTTTACTAAATACATTTCGTTCGAAATTTGGCTATCTTCAAACTTCCAATGATAAGCTTGTGATTCCAAAAAGGTTCCCATTTCTAACGATGCATCCTCTACAAGCTGCCGATGTAAGTAGTGCGAATATAGTTGCAAATATCTTTAATCGACTCGTTACTGTCGATGAGCAAAGTACTGTCCTACCTGAACTTGCACATAGCTGGGATGTCACTATATCCAAACTTCGATTGTATATAAAAAAAGATATCCGATTCCATGATGGATCTATATTGACTGCCGAAGATATCGTCGTTTGTTTGAATAAGCTACGCAATCACCCACAGTTTCAAGAGTTGTGGGCACCTATACACCATATCGATGCTCCCGCTCCATTAGTCATCGATATTTATTACCCAGATGGCTGTAGCTATTGTTTACATATGCTTGGAACAATGAATGCGAGTATTTATAAAGAAAGTAAGGATGAACTGCTGGGAACAGGTTGCTTTTATGTTCAAGATAACCTTGATTCGAAAACAACTTTAGCCGCTTTTAAAGATTATTTTGGTGAAAGACCTTTAGTAGACCTTGTAGAATTTGTGCAAGTCCCTGAAGACTTCGAAATCGCGTATCGATCAACAACACAAATAGAAGACCAGCCCACATTTCAGGTGGAAGGTGATTCTGGCTTCGGCGTCGTCATTATGAATTCATTTCGTAATTCAGCAATTCGGCGCAAGGAAATTCGTGACTATGTCCATTATGTCATTGCAAAACATCGTCATACTATTAGCCAAGCTGACTCCCGTCTGCTGCCTAACCACGAAGGTTTCCTAATTGGGCAAAGTCAAACTTACACAATCCCAGAAGTGAAACGTCCAGAGTTTTCCACACCACTTGTTTTGAAAATAGTAAATTATATACAAGAAACAACGATGTGGCTAAAAGAAATATTAGAAAAAGAGGGCGTCCCTATTGAATTAAAACAAATTTCCTTTACCGATAATCTTTATGATGATGCCCGTAACCAATCGTTCGACCTTTTTATTCATGGTGAAATATTCGAGATGAATCAAAACTTCTCATTTTTCCAGCTTCTTAAAAATGGGTACTCACCATTAGCAGCGATCTTTAAAAATGAACCCACACTAAACAGCTATCTAGCTGACTATGCGCATACCCCCTTCGAGGATTGGACAGCCTTAAATCTGAAGGTAGAAAAAGTACTGCTTGAAAACTCTGTCATGATTCCGTTATATTACGCTAAACGTCAAATTCCATTCTCCGCCGATTTGATGAACATCAATATAAAGCATTTTGGTTATATTGATTTTTCTAAGGTATGGGTTAGACCGAATATTGAGTGAAAAAAGTACCTAATTCTAGAACAACTCCAATGAAGCCGTTTTAGAAATAGAAAAGTAGCAATCACTTCTAAGAATAGATGTGATTGCTACTTTTTGTATCCGTGGCGTATTTCAACTACTTCCAACTCATTCACCTAACCCATTTCAACTGTGCTTCATGATCTGATGTCTTGATCGTTAGCAAGTCAATCAATTTTCGTTGATGTAATAAAATTTCTTCAAATCGAATATCATTTTCTTTTAATTCATGGATATCGATTTTCATATCATCCACCGTTTCTTTCACGGCAGCAAGTTCTTGACGTGATTCCAACACAGCTTGTTTAATCAATGGGATATCTGCAACATCCGCTTTCGTCGCTAGCTTCGATAGGTCTTCTTTGGTTGCCATATTCGCCATGTCTTCTTTGGTCGCCATATTCGCAATGTCTTCTTTGGTTGCCATTTGTTTACGCATTTCGTTTAATTCGTTTTTTATTTCTTGTAAAACTACATCCACTCTTTTTCCTCCCTTCTTTTAAATTCAAGTATTTCCTTCAGTATAACATGGTTCCTTACAAAAAATAAACAACACTTGTTCCTATAAATATTATAATCCATGCTTTTAAAAAATACAAGAAAAGATCGATTGAATGAGCGCCTAGCGCCATGATCTAGATCTAGAAAAGCCGATTCTCTACTTATGAAAGAGAATCGGCTTCTTCTTATTATTGCGAAGATAGAACAAATTGTTTGTACTGTTTCTTATCCTTGCATTTCCTTTGTGGGTCCCATTATCGGCGGTACTGTTAAACCCGCTTGACGCAGAAGAACCGTCATTTGCCCGCGGTGGTGTGTTTGGTGATTGATAAGTCCGCGTAATAGCTTTCCGCGTTTCGTTTCCCCTGTAAAACTCTTAACCTCTTCCAGCAAGTCTTCGTCGGTAAGCTTCGTTGCTTCTTCCTTAATCGCATGAGCGATTGCTTCATACGCCTGGGAAATTTCCTGAACGCTTGTTGGTTGTAGATCATTTCGTCCGGGTCCTTGCACTTTTAATCCAGCAAACTGTCCATAAGCGCCTGCTGCTCCAACTAAATGCCAAGCTAACCAGCCAAGCGTGCTATGATCTTCCACAATGGATTGATCAAGCTTTTCATCGATCATTGCCTTAATTACATTGGTGGTTCCCTCATACGAAACAGTCCAGTCTTCTAAGAAATCCTCTACTTTACGATACATATCCGTCCACCCCTTGATTTAATTTTAGTTCCAAACAAATTGTAATGATTGCTATTCTTATTGTCCAATTTTCTATCTTCTACGTAATAGAACCATGAATGGCACCCTAACTATTTAATGCTGACGCATCACCGAAGTTTTACACTGTAGTGCCTCATTGATTTGGGGATTCCTTTTAACCCAAGTGCCCCGCTGTAGACTAAATGCCGAATCCGGTATTCTAAAAAGAAAATATCTATGTCCACATCTATTCTCTCTATTATTTCCCCAAGTACACTGCCCGTCTTGATAAAATCTTTCGTGCCTTGTTCTTTATGTAGCTCTTCTATTGTTTCGAGGATAACTGAATCATAATGGTACTCTGGCACACCTTGAATTTTATCATCTATCCACACACGTAAGACATCTGTCGTTTCGGATAGCTTTTCCCATTCTCGATGATATTGAATTCGCTTGTTTTCTGATAATGGTTTGTTCTCTTTATGATTTCCAGTAAATGTTCTTAAAATTTCCCCATCCATTTGCCCCGTATGAAAAATGAGTTGTCCTTCTACAGCAACACCGTATCTTTCATGAAATTCAGTCGAATTCATAAGGAAAGTATCATTTTTCCTATCTCGCAATAAATAGAGATAAAAACAGAGAGCTGTTTGTTCATCAGCATTATTACCATACCAAATATAGATTGGAACATGATTGGCTATATCTTCAATCTCACGCAATGTATTGCTCACTTTATTTTCATATTCATAATCATCGTTCTCATAGTTAATATTTTCTGCTAGCCATTCTGCACGAAAACTTTGACCAACCTTCTCATCTAGCTTCCACAATGGTCCGGCCGAAAAACTGTCTGGGAATCCAATAATAGTATTCGACTTTTCAAGTCCCACTCTTAAAGAACCTGCTGCGGATTCTGAAGTAACGATATGAACTGCACCTAATTGATCTCCTAGCCCCTTCACATGTCTTACCTTTTGAATATGTTTATTAATTTCTTCTACCATCTCGTTCATACCATCTTGATTGATAAAAAATCCTCTTCCTTCAATCGGCTGACTTTTTCGATGGTCGAACGCCTCAAAATCGTCTTCATGATTGATTTCAAACGTCTCGCAACTATGTAAACTAGCCATAAAATCAGAAACTGTTACATATTGTAGTTTTTCGATATGATAAACAAAAACGACATCGGGTTCCACAAAGAAATAGATAAATGGATTATCGGCTTTAGTTTTGATTAGGATCAACTCCGTTTATTTAAAGTGTCATCAAATGACCATTTCTCGCCAAATACTCTTCCTTCTCTTTATACTCCGGCATAATACTACCCACACGTCTCCAAAACGAGCGATCATGATTCATATGATGGATATGGCATAATTCATGGATAACTACGTAATCAATGACGTCAATTGGAGCCATCGCTAGACGATAATTAAAAGCTAGATTTCGATCCGAACTACAACTCCCCCACTTCGCCTTAGACTCAATGATTTCAATCATTTTAGGGGTTACTTTCAGTTGTTTTTGATATATTTTTACCCGTTCCGCTACAATCGTTTTACAGCTATTAATATAAAACTTCTTAAGATTTCTTTTAAGTGCCTCTTCTTCTAATTCATTTATCTCAATTAGTTCATGAAGAAAACGTTCCCTTCCAAGATATAAGAACTTCCCTTGCGCGTGATACTCTCTTGCCTTCGGTGCTTCTTGGGCTAGACTAATTTCATGAATTTTCTCGAGTATCCATTTCCCTTTACTTTCTATTACTCTGACAATTACTTCTTCACTCGTACCTTTAGGCGCTTTCACGGTTATAAAGCCAAACGGATCTATATGTATGGATAACTTCTTTCGATTACCATATTGAACATTACACGTAAGCATTTCATTTTCAATTTTAACTTTCAGTTCGTTCTTGCTCCCTTCAAGTAGAAAAGTTCCCTCTCCTAATGGTTTCCCTGTATATACTCTAGCATAATAATACTCTATTCCTTCCCAATCATGGCATCTTCTTTCCCTTAAATATAAAAACAATGAGTAAGCGACACACGAATAAAGCTAATTAATCCATGTGGGGTATGATTTGAAAGTAAGTTATTCACTCCCGTACTAAAAAAGCCCTTCAAGCAAATGCTCAAAGCGCCTTTCCATCAATTATTTTATGCAGTCGCAGTCTGTTTTCTAACACTGCTTTGCACGCTAAAGTATTTCATCTTTTTGCAACAACATCCCTAGTCGTTAGCACATCTAACGCATTCCTTACTTTTCTCGCAAAAGAGAGCGGCTCATCGATGGATTCCCAGTGCATGAACATCAATCGAGGATCTTCAAAAAGCCAATGATTATGGACAGCCGTTACGATAATTCCAGATCTTCTAAGCTCACTAATAAAAGGATTAATCTCCTCCTCAAGAATAACCGTTTCTCCACTACAAAGCGCAAGACCGTCATTTGTCATTGATTCAAAAGCAAACATCTGGGGAATCAGCAGGAAGGAACGACCATGAATGCCAAGAACCTCAGGCTTGATATTGAGACGTGATTTCATCGCAATACATTGGCCATTTTCAAATGTATGCATCGTTCCACCAAGTATCCGATTAAATTCATTGCAAATTTCAGATCCATTCGAATGACGATTACTTGATCTAGAATCAAAGTTTCTTGAATCGCGATGATCATTGATTTCATCATGGCGCGATCTTATCTTTCCATGAATATCCCGTGAGGTTAGAACCCCCATTGCATCTCGAACTTTTCTTGCAAAATTAAGTGGACGGTCGATCGACTCAAAATGCATATACATAAGTCTTGGGTCATCAAAAAGCCAATGATTGTGTACCGCCGTGACAATAATATTATGTTCGCGCAGCCTACTCATAAATGGATTAATTTCCTCTTGGAGAATAACAGTCTCACCAAGACATAGTCCTCTCCCCTCACGATCTAAATTCTCAAATGAAAATGCTTGGGGAACAAACATAAAGGATTCTGCCCTTCTGCCTAATACGATTGGATGCAAATTTGTCCGCGACCTAGTCGCTAAACAAACTCCATTCACAACACCTGGTGTAGAACCAAGTATTCTAGCAAACTCATTACATAGGTTAGACGGCTTCTCTATTTCTTTCATTTAAAAACTCCTTCTACTATTTTAGTTGAACAATCTGTCTATCATATGCCGTATCAAATAATTGGCACAGGCAGAAAGCCAATCTTTCCTGCTTTTGCTGAAGGTTCCATTGAAGGGCAATCGCGTGGGAAGAAGGAACACGAATCCAAATGTCACTGTTCATCTCGATCGCAGAAAAAAATAAACCATAGATTCTCTTTTCATCATTTGAAAGAGTTTCTATGGTCTTCTTTTTTAGTTTCATATATTTTTTAGTTTTACTAATGAGCAAGGTTTAAGAGTATCAATTACGCCTCGGCGTAATTGCGTTGGGATTTTGAATTGTGCACAGCACAATTAACTCCGCTCAAAATCCCTAACATCCGCCGGACGCTTAACTTGAATCAGCAGGGAGTTTGAACTCCCTTTGACTGAAATACTTTTCTGACATTCATCCCACCACTTATAGACATGGGGGGACTTCTGCTGAATCAAGTTTAAACGCCAAACTTCTGTCTAAATCCACACTTCCTACACAGTTCTTCAACCGCTTCTCTTCTCGAAAAACCATCGACAAGATTATTCGCTCGTTCTCCATCGACAATTTCAGAAAAAGATTTTTCTTTGACATTTCCTAAATTAATGACGCCTTCTCCATCCAGACAACAAGGGACAACTGTTCCATCTACAAGAATTGCTGCTTGACTACGAAGCGCATGACAAAACCCTTTACCATCGTCTTCAGGAGCCAATAGACTAGGCCACTGGAATTCATGGTCTTGATTGAGATAGACGTTCTTCGTGATTTTCACGCCCTTGCCTGGTTGTACTTTTTCTTCAATTTTAAAGTCTAAGTTGTACTCATTCTCCAAAATCTCTAATGTTTCACGGTTCCTTCTCTTCGCTAAATCATTTCTATGTTCTTGTTGAAGGTTCCAAAGGCGATACGAAATAATCGTTTTATATTCTTTCGCCTCACGCACAAACTCCAGAATATCACCCAAGTACTTTTCTCGATTTTCTGAGCCCTCATGCCCGTCAAAACTATGTAGCGAAAAGTTGATTTGACGTAAAGCTGGTTTACCGAGTAATTTCTCAGCATTTTTTTTAATAAGCGTCCCATTCGTCGTGATATTCACTTTAAATCCCTTGGCATGGGCTGCATCCAATAATTGGTCGACTCTTGGATGCATGAGAGGTTCGCCTTTCACATGAAGATAAATATACTTCGTATGCGGTCTAATCTGATCTAAGATGTCATTAAATGCATCTAGCTTGATGATCTTTGCTTCTCGAATCGTTGGAGGACAGAAGCTACAAGCAAGGTTACACACGCTTATAATTTCAACATATACCTTTTTAAATGTTTTCAATTCTTATTCACCATTCCAAGACATAATAGTTATAAATCATTTAATCCCTATTCACTTAGCCCTTCTTGAAAAATTTATTAAATATACTAACAAGACTATTCTTGTTACTTTCGGAGGGCTTCGCAATTGGAATTTCCTTTTTAACATAAATCTCTTCTTTATCAATCGCATAGTCATATGCGAGGACAAGACCAATTTTGGAATTATGATTTTTATTTGTGACAATTGTAAAATCTACATTATATTTGGAAGCAACCTTAATATATTTCGACAATTCTTCATAGTACATATGTCCGTTCAAGTAGAGCCGAGCCTCTCGATTTCCTTTTATGGCCTCCTCGACTTGTTTATAAATACCACGTTCTCTCACTTGAACTTGCGTAAGTGCGATAACAATCCGTTCACGAATTGTGCCAAGAAATTTCCGACGTTCTGCCGGCTTCGTTTCCTTAGCGCCATAAAATCCTCGCTGAAGATAGTCATCAACGTTGTTCGACACAGAAACACCCCCGCCAAATTTGATTATCTTTACACTATTTCAACTGAGGCAACTACAGTTACCTAAACGTTCATGTTCATTAAAATAAACGTGAGCATTTGAATTTTCATGATTGTATGAGTTACGCTGTATTCATTAAAACTCTGGTTTATTTAAACCCTTAGCGAGCCACGGAAACCTCTGGCCGCATAGTAGGAGTCTGCTCCATTGTGATACAAAAAGACAGTGTCGTAGCGACAATCACAAAAGATGGCCCCGCCTAGCTTTCTAATATTAGCAGGCGTTTGGATCCAGCTTGATGTTTTCAAATCGAAATTTCCAAGCTCTTGCAATTCCCGGTATTGCTCTTCTGTTAAAAGCTCAATGCCCATATCGGCAGCCATATCCATCGCGTTATTTTCCGGTTTATGTTTTTTCCTTGATTCCAATGCTTCAAGATCGTAGCAAATACTTCTACGGCCTTTAGGACTTTCCGCAGAACAATCATAAAAAGTATATTCGTCTGACTCTTTATCATAGCGAACAACATCCGGTTCACCACCAGTTTGTTCCATCTCATTAAGCGACCATAGTTTTTCAGCATTCGCTTCCAGCTTCGTTTGGACTTCAGCCCATTCAAGCCCTTGATGGCGATTCATGTTTTTCTCAAAACGATCCTTCAAGGTCTTAAATAATTCTTCACGTTGTTCTTGTGCCAATTCCTTGTTTTTCTTTGTCATTTTAATTTCCTCCTAATTTTGTGTGCCAATGTGTATTACATAATAAGCAATTTGGAATTCACTAGATACCTAGCAGCTTACTTACTATTCCCCGCAGCACGGGTTAATGAAGATCTTTTTTCGTGAAGTTTCCACCCTTCACTTCTGCAACATCATACACGGCAACAAAAGCATGTTTATCAATTTCATTAATGATTTCTTTCATTTTACTATCCTCTAGACGGTTAATGATACATGTGATTTCTTTAAAATTTTCATTTGAAAAACCACCTTCAATTTGGTTATACGTTGCAGTACGCCCCAAGCGTTCGCGTATCGTTTCAACCATTAATTCCGGTTGATTTGTTATAATTTTAAAGGTTTTAGAACCACTTAACCCCTCTTCAACGAGTGCAATTACCTTAGATGCGATAAAATAAGCGATTCCCGATAAGAAAGCTCCTTGAAGACCAAATACGAATGAGACCACAATAAATACAAATAAGTTTAAGAATAAAATAAGGTCACTCGTTCCAAAAGGCAATCGTCGGGAAAGTAGTACTGCTAACATATCTATTCCATCTAACGCACCACCGTTTCGTAAGGCAATCCCCATCCCAAAACCGATGATAATACCCCCAACGACTGTTACTAACAACGTATCTCCTTCAATAATCGTCGGGATGCGATGCATGACACTTGTCCCATACGCAAGTGAAGCGATGCCAATCACAGAATAAATCGCAAAACTTTTACCAAGTTGATAATACCCTAAAATGACGAATGGGATATTTAGCACTGCAATCAGAATACCTAGAGGCAAACCAAATAATTGTGAGCCCACAATACTTAATCCTGTCACGCCTCCGTCTGACACATTATTTGGAATTAATATCGCTTCAAGTCCATAAGCAGTTATAAATGCACCGATCATAACAGCCAACGCGTGTGATGCCATTTTTAATCTACTTGCTCTTTTTGACCCAATAATTGTACCCATTTATTTTCCTCCAGCCATCATTTATTGACGCTTGAATAAGGGTCAACTACCCCCACCTAGCTAAACCTAACGGCTCTTAACGCTTGAAGTGGAGGCTCGTGTAGGCTAATATAAGCCCCAACATCAACCCTCGCTGATGTTGTCTACACTTATACCTCTCCGGTAGTGCGTTCGTACTTAGTACTCCTACCTTAACTTGAGGGAATATCCGAGTCTTAAGATTCGCAGGACGGTTGACTTCGCCCTTACTACAACAGTCATGCTGATGTAGTACCGACACTGATAATTTCAATACCTTTTCGGTGTAGGTTCATAGCGCCAATACGATCATCATTTGATGTGTAATGGCAGTTTTTGCAACAGAAGGTGTGTATTTTCTTGTTTCGATTAGCTTTCTCCCGATGCCCGCATTTAGGGCATGTCTGAGAGGTGTATCTTGGGTCTACGACAATTACTCGTTGTCCGTTTAGCTGAGATTTGTATTCTAACATCTCACGAAACTGGTGGAACGCCCACGAAACTTGTACATACCTATTCTTAACACGTACTTTTTCAGTTGCATTACGCACGCCAGTTAGGTCTTCGAGAACGAAACAAGTTCCTTTTGGGTAGCGTTCAACGAGTGCCTTTGTCACCTGATGATTTACATCAGTCACATAACGGTTTTCTCTTGAACCTGTTGATTTAATTCTCGAACGTGCTGATGGTGTTTGTTTTTGTTGCAGTTGTTTACGCAATGCTTTATATTGCCCTCGTTTATGTTTCACTTCTTTGCCGCTAAAGAAAGTCGTTTTACCATGACTGTCATAAGTAGTTGCCAAGAAGTTAATGCCGAGGTCAATGCCAACAATATGGTTAATGTCCGCTAAATTCAATTCAGCGTAATCCTTTGTCATCGGAATATGTAGGAACCACTTGTTGAATTTATGCACGAGTTTAGCTGTGCCAAACTTCCAAGTACCATCGAAGTATTGTTTCATCGCTTTCTTTTCAAACTTGAGCTTTAATCTTCCGTCTAATGTATTGACGGAGAAAAGATTCTCATTAAGAGAGTAATCACGATTCCATACAAGGTCATACTCAGGCAGTTTGAAATTCACTTGAGCCCAATCATGTCCATTTGATTTTGTCGATTTATATCGTGCAATTACGGTTTTCATCGTTGATTGTGCCATTTGGCTTTTAAGTCCGAATAATTCACGAATCTCCTTATAGTAAAGAGCGTTTAGTTTCACCTGGTTAAGTTCTTTCGTCTGAAAAATTTTCTCACTTAACCAGTTGCACGCCCTACGATAGGCTTTCATGGTAAGTTCAAGACTTTCTATGTTTGATTCTGGAACATACAGTTGGATTTTAGCAGTGATAGTTGACATTTAGTTTCACCTCTTTTCATTGGAATAAGTATATAATCCTTTTAGTGGGAAGGCTATAATTAATCATATACGAGAAGGGAGTTAGGCAAGAGGAGACAGTTTTCGCTCTAATAGCGAACGGCAATTCCTCCCCCACTTATAGAAGTGGGAGTATCCTTGCCGAAAAAAAGATGAAAATCATCGTTATATCGACCGCTATTTAGCTTCATATTATTTATTATGACATTTTTAATCGTGATTTTCACTTCCTATCATCGAATATCGGCGCTAATCACTCAAACTTTCAATGTCCAATTTTTCAATTCATCTATTAGCCATAATTCCCGTACCTAATCACACCAATCATTAATAACAACACTAATGCAAAAATGCATATTGTTCCGATTGAAGCTAAAGCATTAAGGATTTTATTTGCTTTTTTACGAAACAGCTTACAAAATACAATATAAACGCCAACCCCAATAATTCCACCTAATGCATTTCCCATAAGGTCAGTTATATCGCTACCTCCAATTGCAAAGATGAATTGCAATACTTCAAATAACAAACTAACTCCCGCTATTAGTACAATCTTTTTCAAGAAAGACCATCTTGGTTTTAGCATACTGATATAAATTCCAAACGGAATAAATGCAAGTACGTTATAAATTATTTCACCAATATCTATTTGATTGTTTTTAATAACTGAACCAGCAAAAGGGATTAAGTTGATTCCCCTAAAATCCGTGAAATGACGCAAGTCTTGAAATGAAAATTGCATTTTAAAGAGTATAATCCATGTTAATACAAATAAATATACGACCAACAAGCCAGCAGTTATTTTATTTTGATTATTTTCCGATTTTTCCATATACGTCTTCAACCTCCATGTTGTCTCGCCGGTCCCCCAAACTTTCACACTAATTTGTACAAACAAGAATGTTACAACCTTCACATTTGTATGAGTGATTGTGACACCAAATAATAGTACTAAACAATCCATTTAATTGATAATCATTATCAATTATTATATATTAAATAGAGACAGAAAATATAATGATATAAGGGGAGAGTATGATGCAAATATACTGGACTAAAATAAATAAAATCATTGACGAAACGTCTGAAGTGAAAACATACTTGCTCGATCGTCCGGAAGACTTTTCATGGGAGGAAGGTTCCCACACTCATTTCGCACTTAAAGGTTTTAATGCTGGAGATAAACCGAACCGTGGCTTAATTCGCCACATGTCAATATCCACTTTATCCCATGAAAATTCAATTGGTATTACAACGCGTATCAGAGAACATTGCTCTGAGTTTAAAGCAACCTTAAGAAATCTTGAAGTCGGCAATGAAGTTGCAATATTTAAAACGCATTCTAATATACCTCTAAAAAGAGAAAACAAAAATGTTTATCTACTATCTTCAGGTGTTGGCCTGGCAACTTTCAGACCACTTGTACTTGATTATTTAGAACGTGCGGATAACGTCAATCAAGTTCATTCCTTGAATGTCGATTCGTCAAAGGATTTCCTATTCACTACTATTTTTGAATCCGCGACTGATAAGAAGTTCACATCACAGTTCGTCGATAATCGAGAAGACTACTATAATGAAGTGAAAAATCTATCTGCAGATCAAGATGGACACTTCTATATCGTTGGTAGTGATGAATTCCTGAAGCAGAATATTGAATTACTGCGTGCACAGGGGATTAAGCCAGAACAAATTATGCTTGATAAGCGTCAACAGCAACTGGCTGAGTTTTTATGATTTTAAAACCGGGAAAAGGTGAATCTTTTTCCGGTTTCCTTATCCATAAATTATATCTCCAGCCAAGCCACATATTTCAATATGCGTGGAGTACTTTTGGTAGATAAATAAAATTTCAGATGCGCTAGACCCTATTAAACACTTCCCCATGTTTTCCAAGTTTACTATATCTATTTTAAGTCTACCAAAAACTAATCAGAGCCTCCGTGAATTCTTTTGGCTTATCGTAATGAATATCATGCCCAGGAGTATCAATATCCGTTCTTATTCCACGTTCTAATAAATCTACTACTCGATCTGCGTCCTCATCTGATAACGCCGCCACCAATAAATTACCGTCATAAGTAGTATTTGCTTTTAAAAACACGGTTGGACTTTTAATTTTTGACAACACTTCTTCCTGGTTATAATCTTCAAACCAGGAATGGTCATAAAATGTCTCCCCAAATTTACGATCATATGCATAAGTTTCAGCTTCAAACATCCTATTGATTTGTGGTGGTAAATAAAATAAATGTACTGGCTCATTTGGATGTTTTTCATGATAGCTAATCGCATCTTTCGAAAACCTTTTCCATAGAAAATCACCAAACATTTTCTTCCAGTAACTGTTCTTTAATGAATAAGTAAAGTATTCTTTCACTTCATGCTGGTTTTTAAAGTCTTGATACATTTGAAACCCATATACCCAAACGTATGTATCTTCTCGTCTATCTAGCTCTGTTGAGAAGAATGGTGAATCTTCAATCACTGTGCCAAGTATGAGTTCAGGATAATATGCCGCCATCCACGCTGCAATCATTCCCCCGGACGAATGACCAGATAGTACTATTTTCTTGCCAATCTCTATCTCAATAAATTCGGCAAAATCTTTTGCCATTGCCTTCGCTGTATACTTCTTTGGATTCCAATCAGATTCCCCATGTCCGTGACAATCCACCGCATAAACATGATAATGCTTTGATAATTCAGGTAACACTTTTGAATAATCTTCCCAAGTCATACCTTGACCATGAATTAATAGCAATGCTGTTTTTCCATTACTCGGACCCTCTCCGTAGTTTAATACTGTACCATCCTTTAATTTTATTTGTTTTTCAGTAAATCCTGCATTGTACATTTTTTTCAACGGCTTCTTCATATAGGTCATATTCGTATACAAATAAGATCCTACTACTAACGCTATGAATAGCAACACTATCCCAATAATAATCATTTCCTTCATACTCTCCCCTTTAAAAGATGTACTGAATACAAGCGGAAACTAGTTGAATAGTCTAAAGCCAAATTTCAATATTTGATTTTGCTTCTCATTCCTTGTCAGTTTCTTTTATAGACCTTGAATTTAAAATAGCATCAGCAAAGTCAAAGAATAATTCTTGTTTAACCAATGCTATACCTTGTTTTTCATCACCTAACATTAATAGAGAGTCCCCTGGCTGAATATTAAATACATCTCTCGCTTCTTTTGGAATGACAATCTGTCCTTTTGTCCCTACTTTTACAGTACCAAAAATATGTTTTCCATCTGGATGTGCCATTATAAATCCACCTTTCCTTTATCGAGGTATAACATTTCCGACAAGTATCACTTTTCATACCTACTATATAATTATCCCAGTAATAGTTCAAGGGAAAACAAATTTTGAACAAATGAAAAAGGACTGAACCCCTATTGGATCCAGCATAATTTGGAATTGATATTTATTGAAACGAACGTTTGAATTGATGTTGAATACTAGATTGGATTCTTGATTATGCGCAGCTTGCTCGTGCGTATTGTGTGATACGATTGATGAACAAATTATGCTTGATAAGCGTCAACAACAACAGTTTATTGGTGCCAGTCACTCGAACAAACACGTTAAATTCGTAAGTTTGAACTTTCATGATTGTATGAGTGACTAGCACCCGAAAACAAAACTACAAATCTATTTCAAACAATAGTGGCGTATGATCTTGTCTTGGACCTGAATCAATCATTTCAGATTTAAGTACTTTATCTGCTATGCGATCACTCACTAGCCAGTAATCAATTCTCCAGCCAGAATTATTAATTTTACTTGTTTTAGCACGCTGAGCCCACCAAGAATAAATACCTGTCACATCACCGTGGACGTAGCGAAAAGTATCTGTAAATCCTTTTGATAGAAGATTTGTGAAACCTTGCCGTTCTTCATCTGTAAAGCCAGCTGAACGACGGTTATTGTCGGGGTGGGCCAGGTCTATTTTTTTATGCGCTACATTAAAATCACCTGTTGCAATAACCTGCTTTTCTTTATCCAAACCTGCTAGATAATCAGCATATTTTATATCCCAAATTTGTCGTTCTTCTAAACGCTTCAAACCATCGCCTGCATTCGGTGTATAAACTTGTGTTAAATAGAAATGATCAAATTCTAATGTGATCATGCGACCTTCCTCATCCATGGTGCTTGGTGCCCCAATCCTTGGGAAGGTGACGGAAGGTGTCAGGTGATTTTTATATAAAAACATCGTACCCGCATAACTCTTACGTGCGGGTTCTACTGAACTGTTCCAAACGATTTCGTAATCAGGAAACCTATCCCCAAGAATCTCCAAATGCTTTTTAGTAGGACCATTACTCGATAATTTTGTTTCCTGTATGGCAATAACTTCTGGGTTATTATCAATAATCGTATTTAAGACTGCTTGAGATAATAAAGCACGTGCTGAATCACTCGTTAATGCCGCATTTAGCGAATCAATATTCCATGAAATTAACTTCAATACCTTTCCTCCTCGTAATTTATTGGTTCCAGTCACTTAAACAAACACGTTAAATTCGTAAGTTTAAACTAGCATGTTTGTTTGAACTTTCATGATTGTATGTGTGTGACAGGCACCCGAAACTTCGAAATTTTGTAGATTGGGCGTTTTAACTAGCCCTCATAATCCATGTAGCAAACAACTTCAACATGACTCGAATGCGGGAACATATCCACAGGCTGCACTTCCTGCGTGCGATAGCCGCCATCTTCAAGAATACGTAAATCTCGCGCAAGCGTCCCTGGATTACACGAAACATAAACCACACGCTTCGGCTTATATTCCAAAATCGTATTCAACAGCTCTTCGTCACAGCCTTTGCGTGGTGGATCGACGACTAATACGTCGAATCGCTTGCCGTCTGCATACCATTTCGGAATGACGGCTTCTGCTGCACCCGCTTCGAAATAGGCATTGGTGATATCATTCAATTCCGCATTGCGTCTAGCATCTTTGATTGCTTCAGGGACAATTTCAACGCCATATACTTCCTTCGCTTTTTGCGCGATGAACAAGGAGATTGTGCCGATACCGCAATAGGCATCAATGACGGATTCGTTTCCTGTCAATTGTGCGTATTCTAGTGCCTGTCCGTAAAGGACTTCCGTTTGTTCTGGATTCACTTGATAGAAAGAACGAGCGGATATTTCGAAATCGATGTTGCCGATGGAGTCGACGATGACTGATTTGCCGTGCAATAAAATCGTTTCATCACCGAAAATGACGTTAGTTTTTTGATCATTGACGTTTTGCATAATGGACGTCACGCCTGGAATAACACGTTTAATCAATTCAATAGCCGCGTCTTTTTGCGTGAATTTCTTTTTGCGCGTCACTAAAACAACCATTACTTCGCCTGTTGTACGCCCTTTACGGACAATTAAATGCCGAAGCATCCCCAGATGAGTTCTTTCATCATAGGCGTCAATGCCCATCATATGGAGTTCATATTTCAACATAGCCATCAGGTCATCTGCCTCGTGACTTTGGATGAGACAGATATCTGTGTCGACGATGTGATGTGTGCGTGATTTGTAAAAGCCGGAAACGACTTTACCATCGCGCTCACTGAAAGGGATTTGTGATTTATTGCGGTAGCGCCATGGATCGTCCATTCCTTTGACAGGATGAACAGGCACATGTGGCAGCTTCGCAACGCGATCCATCACGTCACGCACGGTTTTCCGTTTTTGTACGAGCTGTCCCTCATAGGACAAATGCTGCATTTGACAGCCGCCGCATTCTGAAAATACATGACAAGGTGGCTCAACGCGATCTGGTGATGCTTTCGTCACCTTTAATAATCGTGCAAAGCCATAATTTTTCAACGTTTTGCCCACTTGGATTGACACTTCTTCACCAGGTAACGCACCGGGGATGAACAACGGATAGCCGTCTACTTTCGCAACGCCCGAGCCGTCATGCGTTAAATCCTCGACAAAGACATTCAATTTCTCATTTCGATTTACACTAAAAGACATTATTTTTCCTCCACATTTCAGATGTCTTTAGTTTACCATAGAATCAGGTTTAGCTATTTCTAAAGCGAATTGCTTTGCGCCTCTAATTTAGCCAACTCTTCTCCGATTTTAGCCGTATCAATACGCTCAAACAACGGCTCTACCTTTGAAAACTGATAGGATTTTTTCTTAATAACTTGCCACTTGAAATCCTGTAAGTTCAACATAGCCTTCACTTCATCACTTGAAGTAGGCAGAAATGGCGACAGCAACTGAGCGATATTGGCGATGATATGAACACATGTCAGTAATGTATTATCACAAGCTGCTTTATCCTCCGTCAGCTGTTTCCACGGTTGCTCGTGGTCAAAATATTTATTGGCAGCGCGAATCAATTCAAAGATTTCATCCAACGCCTGTTTAAAATGCCCTTCCTCGATTAACTGACCAACACGGGCGTATAACTTGTTAACATTCTCTTCAATGGTTTCGTTTATTTCTCCCTTTGTATTCTCTCCTCCATATGACTTCTCTAAAAATTTCAATGTCCGGTTAATAAAATTGCCGTACGCACCAAGAAGCTCGGCATTATGACTAGAAATAAATTCTCTCCATGAAAAATCAGTATCACGATTTTCAGGTGCATTCGTTGTTAAAAAGTAACGAATGGAATCTACATGGTAATGCTCTAAAATGTACGGAACCCATACTGCCCAGTTATTGCTGGTCGATAACTTCTTTTTTTCGAGCGTCAAATATTCATTGGAGACGATATGGGTAGGCAATGCTGGATTTTTAATGCCTAACAAGATTGCCGGCCAAATGATGGAGTGAAATGGGATATTATCCTTACCATGGACGTAGTAAGAAATCGTGTCTTCATTCCAAAATTCGTTGACATCATTTCCTGTTTGAGCCGCCCACTCAATACTTGCTGAGTAATAGCCTGAAACGGCTTCAATCCACACATAAACTTTTTTATCCTCGAAACCTTTGACTGGGATATTGACACCATTTCCGATATCTCTAGAAACTGCACGATCTTGTAGCCCCTCTTTCAAATAGCGTTTAGATAATTGTATGGCATTATCCCGCCACGCTTTATTAACATTGGCAGTCTCTACAACGGCTTCAAGTTCTTGTTGGAACTGACTTAATTCAAAATAAAAATGCTCCGTTATTTTCTTTACTGGCCTATTGCCGCATAGTTTACATACGGGTTTGATCAAATCTAAGGGATCTAAAATCGATGAACAATTATCGCATTGATCTCCCCGTGATTTCGCGCCACAGTTCGGACATTCCCCTTCTACATAGCGGTCTGGAAGAAACTTTTGGTCATGCTGACAATACATTTGCTCGATTTCTTTTTTATATAAAAATCCATTTTCCAGCAATGTTAAAAATATTTTTTGCACAGTTTGATGATGGTGCGGACTATCCGTTCTTGTGTATAAATCATAGGTGAAGCCTAGTTTAGTAAAACAGGCGATAAACTCATTATGAAATCGATCTGCTACTTCTTTTACGGTCACACCTTCTTGATCTGCACGGATTGAAATAGGCGTCCCGTTGCAATCACTACCCGATACATACAATACCTTGTCACCCTTTAACCGATAATAACGCGCCAAAATATCACCTGGTAATAATGCTGCAATATGCCCTAAATGCAACGAACCGTTGGCATAAGGCCATGCTCCTCCAATAAAAATACTCATGTTAACCTCTCCTTTTTCTAATAAATAAATGCAAAAAACCTCGCCCTCATCGAATAAATCGATAAGGACGAGGTTTAAAACTCGTGGTACCACCTTAGTTACGCAAACAACTCACATTGTTTGCCTCCAAAAGTACAAGGCTTGAAACGGCCTATATACTTTGACATTTGTAACAAGTGTCAAATCTTGTCGTAGCCTACTAGTGTAAACACGTTCAGTACGCAGCTCAGAGATCATGTTCAAACGATTCGACCGCTTCATTTCCACCGACAGAAGCTCTCTATAAGACATCCTCATTTTACTTTTCCTCTTCATCGCTTTTAGTTATTTCTATTCATAGTAATGAACTTCCTTAAAGAATGCAAGGGGATTCAATGCGATTTTTTCTATCCATCACTTTTCTTCCTCAATCCGCTTCCTCAATCCGCTTCCTCACTGCACTGTCCATTGGAGCAACGACAAAGGCGACAACAAGCCCACCAATAAGAACGATGAATGGTGCGTAAAACATTAGAAAATGTGTCATCAACTATCCCTCCTTATGCATGGTAATTGCCCTTTCCACGAACATAATCTTTATCAAACAAGAACAGGCGCATGAGCAAATACAATGAAGGGATTAGTAGCCCAAGTCCCATGATGAACACGACGATTAGCGAAATCGCCATCGCTGGGTTCGTGAAGCTGTCGTAAATCGTCAAGTATGGGTACAACAAATACGGATAGTGAGATGCGCCATAGCCATAGAAGGCAAAGGCGAATTGCCCGATAAGCAATAGGAACGCCAACCCGTACTTACTGCGTTTCCATAGCAGCCAAACCGTTCCGACAAACATTAGAAATGATACTAAGAACATCGGCCAGAAAGTTTGGATATTGCTATAATGCTCTGGGTTGTGGTTTCTTAGCTCAACAATGATGCCGCCTGCTGTGATCATCGTTGGCAATGCCCAAATGAGCGCATATTTGCGCAGTAGCTTTGTCGCTTCTACATCACGTGCTTTATTGGCGTACCATGTTAAAAACACGGCTGATATATAAAGTGTCGCAGCAATGCTCAGCACAACAATCGCCCAGGTCAATGGACTTGTAAACAGCACCCAATAATCGAGCACGGGATTGCCATCTACCATTTCAACAAAACCGCCTTCTGAAATCGTCAACACAATAGATAGCGAAGCTGGAATGAGTAAACCCGCAATGCCATACATGAAGGAATAGCCTTTATGACCACGTGCCCCATATGTTTCAAAGGCATAATAGGAGCCCCGAATCGCCAGCAAAATCACACCTATACTAACAGGCACAAGCAATGTCGTCCCGTAATAAAATGCCGTTTTCGGGAAAAAACCGATAATCCCTACAAAGAAAAACACGAGGAAAACATTCGTCACTTCCCAAACAGGCGATAAGTAGCGCTGGATAATATTCGTCAAAATACGTTGACGTCCCGTCAGTAAGCTATAGGCATTGAAGAATCCAGCTCCAAAGTCAATCGCGCCTACTAGGATATAGCCAAATAAAAAGGTCCATAGCACCGAAATTCCAAGTATTTCGAGCGTCATAACATATCGCCACCTTTCTCCGTATGACGATCTTCAATTTCACGTTCAACCGGATTATTTCGGAACATCCTCCGCAAGACGACGACACTGCCGACCCCTAGAACGAGATAGAGGAGTGAGAACAACACTAACATCGTATCTACTTGCCCACTCGTTGTTGCCGCGTCCTGTGTGCGCATGATGCCCCGTAGGATCCATGGTTGCCTACCAACTTCCGCCATCCACCAACCTGCTTCAATCGCCAGGATAGAAAGCGGTCCTCCAAATACTATGAGCCAACGGAACCATTTCGTTGTCACCATCTTCCAACGACGTTGTGTACCGAGCCAAAACACGCCAGACAGCACCGTCATCCAGATACCGATCGTTACCATGATGTCGAACAAATAATGGATGTACAAGGGTGGTGTATCTTCTTCCGCAAATTGGTCGAGTCCAATCACTTCTGCGGTTGGATTATTATGAGCTAATATTGATAATGCGAAAGGTATTTTGATCGCATACTTCACTTCTTCATCATCCAACACACCATAGAGAATAAGCGGCGCATTGCCTTCTGTTTCAAAATGCCATTCAGCGGTGGCTAATTTCTCTGGCTGATATTCGGCTAAATACTTCCCTGAGAAGTCACCAATAATCGCGGCTGCTACGGCAAACACGAAACCAACCTTCATCGTCAAATAAAGGGCTTTCTTATGGTATTCATGATTTGACCCCTTCAACAAACGGAATGCTGCAATCGATGCCAGCACAAATGCAGCGGTCATATATGAAGTCACAACTACATGCGCCACTTTTGTCGGCATCGCAGGATTGAACATCGCTAGCAGTGGGTTAATATTAATAAGCTCCCCGTTCACGATATCAAATCCTTGTGGTGCGTTCATAAACGCATTGACAATCGTGATAAATACTGCGGAGAATGAAGCTCCGATGGCTACCGGAATCAACAAGAGTAAATGCTTTTTCTGATTCTCAAATCGATCCCATGTATATAAATAAATGCCCAGAAAAATAGCTTCAAAAAAGAATGCGAATGTTTCCATGAACAAGGGTAGTGCAATCACATTTCCTGCAAGCTCCATGAAATTTGGCCATAATAAAGATAACTGCAAACCGATAGCGGTTCCAGTGACAACACCGACAGCTACCGTAATAACAAAACCACGTGCCCAGCGCCTAGCCAGTAAAATGTAATGTTCATCATTCTTTTTAATGCCAACCCATTGGGCAATCATAATCATAAGTGGGATTCCAACGCCGATTGTCGCATAAATAATGTGAAAAGATAAGGTCGTTTCCGTTAATACACGTGAAAAAAAGACCGATTCTTCATTTCCCATCTAGTTTTCCTCCCTTCAGCTCCCAAAAATCCGTCCGAAAATAGATAATGTCATAATGCCCGCAATAATAAATGCAAGCCACATCAACCATTTTTCTTGTTTTTTATACATTGAGGCACTCCCTCTCTAATCAATTACAACAAGTTTCAACCCTACTTCTTCTTATACCCACTCTACTGCTGAATAATGTATGTATTCGGCAATAGCTGTGAACATTTCATGAAAGAATCCACGGAACTGGGTTACCTATTCGGTAAAACTATGCCATCAATCTGAAGAACTGAACTACCAATTTGCAGAACTTGGCTACCTATTCTACAAACTGGGCTACCGCGGTAAAACTGAACCACCAATTCCAAGAACTGAACTACCCATCCGGCGAACTCGGCTACCTATTCCACAAACTGGGATACCGCGGTAAAACAACGACTACTCCAAAATCTAGTCAATGAAAAAAAGCTGTATGCAATGTCTTTAAAAGACCACGCATACAGCTTTCCCAATTTATACTCTCTTATATCCTATCTTCGTCTCTCAATTCATCCAACGGGGCAAACATATCAATATGTCTATATAAGTTTTGGAATGTCGCCGGAAGAACACCGCCGTATTCCCCATCCAGATTCAACAGCACTTCCTCTGATGATGTGATTGTAATCTTCTCGGCTGCACTTGAAATGACGAGTGGATCGCCAAGATGCTCGCCGCGAAGTGCTAGTGACACAACACGGATGAATTCAGCAATGTTACATTTTTTCAAAATAAGTAATGTGAACTTACCGTCGTTAATACTAGAATTCGGAGCCAACTTTTCAAACCCGCCAATTGAATTTGTCAATCCAACGAGAAACATCATCGCTTCATCATCAAATACTTGTCCGTCATACTCAATCCTCACATGTGAAGAATGAATAGAGGGTAACATTTCAATACCCTTTAAATAATACGCAAGTTGTCCAAGTACCGTTTTCAGCTTACTCGGTACATCATATGTCAACTCTGTCATTCTGCCGCCGCCTGCAATATTGATAAAATGGCGATCATTCATTAGCCCAACATCGACCGGAATTGTTTCACCACGTACAATGATATCAACCGCCGCATCGATATCGCGCGGAATACGTAACGCGCGTGCGAAGTCATTCGTTGTGCCTGTTGGAATGAGTCCGACTTTAGGACGCTTGTCGAATGAACTAATACCTGCAACGACCTCATTTAGCGTACCATCTCCTCCTGCTGCAACAATTAGGTCAAAACCACGTTCCACAGCTTGTCTTGCAGCTTCCGTGGCATCACCTTCGCAAGTTGTCGCATGACAAGACGTCTCGTAACCAGCCTTCTCAAGCTTCTCAAGTACTTCCCCTAAATGTTTGCGAAATATCTCGCGTCCTGACGTCGGATTGTAAATAATTCGTGCTCGCTTCATGCGATAGTCCCTCTATTCGTACAAATAATTTTTTTATTAAAGTCCCTCAATAATAAGACGTAGCTTCAACTAAGATAGTTGCTACGTCATCATTGATTCAATCCCAATTAGGATTGCTTTTGTAAAATGGGCAGGAATGTTTTGCGAATATCTTCATACACCGTCAGCCAATGCTCAGGTTTCGATGTATATTCTGCAGTGATTTGCTCAATGAATGCCTGTTGCTTCTCTTTATAATCCGGTGCATCAGCAGGTGGTAAATCCTTGCGTAGTTCTAGCACATATTCTTGAATGCTTGCCGCACGTGGTCCCCACTTCGCCTCAACTTCTCCGTTTTCATCCAAAAGCAAATAGACTGGGATCGAACGACCACCATTCGTTAAATGCCTGTCAATCAAATCCGTATCCGCATCACGGTAGACAGCACGTACATCGAGATCTGCCGCCTCTGCAATTCTTCTGAACACTGGATTATTCATCATCGCATCGCCACACCAATCTTCCGTAATGACAAGAACGCTCGGCTTCTTTTCTTTTAGTAGCTCTATGAATTCATCGTCCTGTGGCACTTCAAATTGCTCATAAATACGGAAACTATGCTCCTTATGTGTCTCCATCTTATCCATATATTGCTCAAGCGAAATCGCTTGAGCAAAAAATTGTTTTTCTGTTTTCATTTAGCATCAGCACTCCTTTACACTAATTGTACGTTGTCCCTTCGTCCGAATCAAATTACGAGACTATAATCAATTACGCCTTGGCGTAATTGCGTCCAGATTTTTTCGAGCTTGCCCGAAAAGCTCTCCTTAAAAATCTGTGACATCCGCCGGGGGCTTTATCTTCATTCAGCAGGGGGTCTTTTCTGTTGAATGAAGATAAGACGCCCTGCACAAAGACTACTCGGAGTCCTGTACAGGGCGTCATCTCTATTCCTAAGTGCCAAGCACTCGGGTGATATGTTATCGTTTTGCAATCTCTTCAAGCAAGATTTTATTGACGAGCGGTGGGTTAGCTTGCCCTTTCGTCGCTTTCATAATTTGACCAACGAGGAAGCCGACTGCACGGTCTTTCCCATTTTTATAGTCTTCAATGGATTGTTCGTTAGCATCTAGTGTTTCTGTAACGATTGTACGGAGCGTACCTTCATCAGAAATTTGGACAAGTCCTTTTGCTTTAACGATATCTGCAGCGTTGCCGCCGTTTTCAATCAATTCCTTGAACACTTTTTTCGCAATTTTAGATGAAATCGTGCCATCTGCAATCAGCTTAACCATGCTTGCAAGGTTTTCAGGCGTTAGTGCTGTTTCACTAAGTTCTTTTTGCTCCGCATTCAAGTAAGCAGATACTTCACCCATCAACCAGTTGGAAGCAAGTTTAGCATCTGCACCAGCTGCAACAGTTGCTTCAAAGAAGTCAGCCATCACTTTTGTCAGCGTCAGTACCTTCGCGTCGTATTCTGGTAGATCGAAGTCATTGACATAACGCTCTTTACGCGCGTCTGGCAACTCAGGAATTTCCGCACGAACACGGTCCATCCATGCTTGGTCGATATGGACTTCCGGTAAATCCGGATCATTGATAAAACGGTAATCTTGCGCGCTACCTTTGATGCGCATCAGGCTAGTTGCACCTGTTGCTTCTTCGTAACGGCGCGTTTCTTGCTGAATCGTACCGCCAGCTAGCAATACTTTTTCTTGGCGTTCCACCTCATAAGCGATTCCACGACGAACGAAGTTGAAAGAGTTCAAGTTTTTCAATTCTGTTTTCGTACCGAATTTCTCTTGTCCAAATGGACGAATCGAAATGTTGGCATCACAACGAAGAGAACCTTCCTCCATGCGCACATCAGAAACACCCGTATATTGAATGATCGCCTTTAGCTTTTCCAAGAAAGCATATGCTTCTTCTGGTGATCGGATATCTGCTTCTGTGACGATTTCAACCAATGGTGTTCCCTGTCTATTTAAATCGACAAGTGAATGTCCTGCATCAGTATGCGTCAGCTTCCCTGCATCTTCCTCAAGGTGAATACGTTCGATACGGATTTTTTTCTTTTTGCCATCGACTTCGATTTCTACCCAACCGTTCTGTCCCACAGGACGCTTATCCTGTGAAATTTGATAGGCCTTTGGATTATCCGGATAGAAATAATGTTTACGGTCAAAGTTCATCACTGACGCCACTTCACAGTTCAGTGCCATAGACGCCTTCATACCGAATTCAACTGCACGTTCGTTCAGTGTTGGTAATACACCTGGATATGCTAAATCCGTCACGTGAATGTTCATATTCGGCTCTGCACCAAAATGGGCCGGAGCTGGTGACATAATTTTCGTATCTGTTTTCAATTCTACGTGGACTTCAAGCCCAACAATCGTTTCAAAGTTTGTCATTAGTTTACCTCCCATAGAGCTGGCTTTTGTGTATGGAAGTCAGTTGCTTGTTCGTAGGCATGTGCCACTTTGTAAAGTGTCGCTTCATCATAATGTTTCCCGATAATTTGCAGTCCAAGTGGAAGACCATTCGAAAATCCACATGGCACTGAAATAGCTGGGATGCCTGCAAGGTTAATCGGAACCGTTAAAATATCATTGGCATATAACGTCAATGGATCGTGAATTAATTCCCCAACCTTATAAGCTGGTGTTGCAGATGACGGTCCAATAATAACATCATATTTTTCAAATAGGTTAGCAAAATCTTGTGCCACAAGGGTCCGTACTTTTAGTGATTTCATGTATAGATCTTCATGATGATCTGCACCTAGTGCATACATTCCGAGTAAAATACGACGTTTTACTTCTTCTCCAAAGCCTTCAGAACGAGAGCGTGTATACAATTCCTCCAAGCTCTTTGCACCTTCAGCACTATAGCCATAACGAATGCCGTCGAAACGGGCAAGGTTTGACGATGCTTCAGATGAAGATATCACGTAGTAAGCTTGAGAAGCATATTTCGAATTCGGTAGTGATACTTCCTCCCATTCTGCGCCAAGTGATTCAAGTACTTTTAACGCTTCTAAGACTGCCGTTTTCGCTTCTTCAGATACGCCTGCACCTAGGTATTCTGCCGGCACACCAATTTTCAAGCCTTTAACATCACCTGTCAATGCAGCCCTAAAATCTGGAACAGCTTGCGGAGATGTCGATGAATCTCTATGATCTAAACCTGCGATTGCACTAAGCAACAATGCGTTATCTTCAACAGTACGCGTAATCGGACCCACTTGGTCCAATGACGATGCAAATGCAACAAGGCCTGAACGTGATACGCGGCCATATGTCGGCTTCATCCCTACAACACCACAAAATGCAGCTGGTTGACGGACTGAACCACCCGTATCAGAACCAAGAGCAAACGCTACTTCGCCTGCTGCTACTGCCGCTGCTGAACCGCCAGATGAGCCGCCTGGGACATGGTCAAGATTCCACGGATTATGCGTCGTTTGGAACGCCGATCTTTCCGTTGTCGATCCCATTGCAAACTCGTCCATATTGAGTTTCCCCACTGATACCATACCTGCCGTGTTGATTTTCTCAACGACAGTTGCATCGTAGACTGGAACAAAGTTTTCAAGCATTTTACTGGCACATGTTGTGACAATTCCTTTTGTTACGATATTATCTTTTAGTCCGATTGGTAAACCGAAAAGTGGTCCCCGTCCTTCAAGTGGTTGCTCGTCCAACTTTTGCGCTGCTGCAAGTGCTTGATCTTCATTTGTCGATAAAAATGCTTGTACATCTCCATCTATCTTCGCTATACGAGCTAGTGATTCTTCCGTCAGTTCTTTGACAGACACTTCCCGATTATGTAACAACGACTGAAGCTCCGTTGCCGTTTTAGTCAATAACGTCATCTGTTTTCCTCCTTAAATCCATTCATCAAAGGATTGTTGGCACTTTGATTTGCCCGTCTTCGTGTTCCTTCACGCTTTTCAGCATTTCTTCACGGTCTAGAATATCTGTTGGTACATCTTTTCGTAGGACATTGAACACTTGCAACGGATGTGTCATTGGCTCAACCCCATCTGTATCTGCTTCTTGTAATTCCTTCACAAATTCGACGATGCCACTTAGTTGTGTGACATATGCTTCTGCTTCTTCGTCTGTAACTGCTAGCCATGCAAGCGTTGCATGATGCTTCACTTGTTCTTTTGTTAACTGTGTCATGTTCTTTCCTCCTCATCCTTGAATTGTACGATTAATCATAACACCTAATAATAATGAAGAAAAGTTATTGTTAGGCGTTGTACTGTCTCAATAGCCATAAATATGAACAAACGGATCCTCGCCAGCTTCTTTGACAATTAATGCTTCTGCACCATTAATAGACGTGATACTCACTTCGGTATGGACATTCGGAAAATACTGGTTAACGAGGCCAGTCAAATACTGTGCAAAACCAATCGTTTCACTCGTTCCAAAAAATTGAATCGGAACTTCAATAGTAAGTGATTGGAGATTGCCATCCTTATAAAATCCTTTGCCAATCACGTTAACGAAGCTTGGGAAATAACTATCGATATCCTGTTTGAATTTAGCAAATGTCTCATTCACTTCTCTGTAGTTATTAATTTCTGAAGAAGCTGGGAACAGCACATATTTCTCATCAACGACCTTCCAACCCGATGGTGCTGATTGCCCTTTTTCCGCAACAGCAGTTGCAAAATACGTACCCGGAACAATCGAATTCCGACTTTCCTGTTTAAATAAACCAACAGCAATCGGGATCTCCGCGAGGCCTTCTTGTGAACGCAGGCGACGAATAACTTCTTCCGCTATTTTCATACCTTCCTGTTCAATTTCCCTATCGTCAATCTTCGTATCTGTCCCATCTCTTGAGTAGTTTCTCGTATTGAGGGCAAGGCCGATTGACATACCGGCAAGACGTAGTTTCTTACCTTCTGTCATGACATGGTAATTTTGTTCGACGATATGTGCTAAATAATTTGGCGCTTCTTCTGTGGGCTGTCCATCCGTTATCCCTTTTTTCTCTGGCGGATTCAGTCCTTGTGGATTGGCCGAGCTTCTTGCCAACCAAGCGAGTGCAGTGTCTTTATCGATATACTGCCCTTCTTGAATAAAGTGCGTTTTAGGGTCGAAATGTTTGGTCGATATGCGCAACAGGCCTTCTTCGACTTCCTGTATATCATACTTTGTGGAAATATTATTCACGACTAAACCACGGCTTGCGCTTTTCTTAAATGGAATAACCGTCCGGTAAAATTCATCTTTTAACTGAATATCCGGAATAATAACCGTTTCTTCAATACTATCTTCGTTCTCCTGAATCACTGGCTCTTTTTCTGTTCCAAATGAAGGCAGACAACCTCCTAGGAACAAAATTGCTGCTAGTCCCGGTAGTATTATTAATTTTTTCATCATGACAACTCCTCACCGAGCACTTCAACTAACTTAGCTTCGTCCCACACAGTGATGCCAAATTCCTCAGCCTTTGCCAATTTTGAGCCAGCATCTTCACCCGCGATAACGAGATCTGTCTTTTTGCTAACACTACCACTTACTTTACCGCCAAGTGCTTCAATTTTCTCTTTCGCCTCACCACGAGTTAAAATCGCTAATTTTCCTGTGAGTACGACCGTTTTTCCAGCAAAGGGTCCATCTGTCGGCATATTTTGTCGGCTACGTCCTGTGTATGTCATGTTCACACCATAAGCTTCCAAGTTTTTGAGCATAGCCAGTACATCTTCATTACTGAAATAAGCTTGAATAGATTCGGCTACTTTGTCCCCGATTTCATGGATGGTCAGTAAGCGCTCCACGTCTGCCTCCATTAAGGCGGCCAACGTGCCGAATTCCTCCGCTAAAATCGTTGCCGCTTTTTCACCGACATGTCGGATGCCAAATCCAAAGAGCATTTTTTCCAATGAATTCGTTTTTGACGCCTCAATTGCAGTTAGCAAATTAGTGACTGATTTCTCACCCATTCTCTCTAGTTCAATCAGCTGTTCTCTAGTCAATGTATAGAGATCGGATACATCATGAACAAGATTTGCCTTGTACAATTGTTCCACAACTCGTTCCCCAATTCCTTCGATATTCATGGCATTGCGGGATACAAAGTGAATAATCGCTTCCTTCATCTGAGCCGGACATTGTGGATTGACGCAGCGTAGTGCTACTTCTCCCTCAATGCGAATGAGCTCTGAATCACAGACAGGACAATTTGCGGGCATTTCATAAGGGACTTCCTCACCCGTGCGTTGTTCAATGATAGGTGCAACAACTTCCGGAATAATGTCGCCCGCTTTTCGAATAATAACGGTGTCTCCGATTCGAATATCCTTCTCTTTTATAAGGTCTTCATTATGCAGGGAAGCGCGTCCAACCGTCGAACCTGCCACCAACACTGGCTCCAAAATAGCCGTCGGAGTGACAACACCTGTCCGTCCAACACTTAGCTCAATATCGAGTAGTGTCGTCACGACTTCTTCTGCCGGAAACTTATAAGCGATGGCCCATTTTGGACTTCTCGCCGTAAAGCCTAACTGCTCCTGATCCTCAAAATTATCCACCTTGACAACAATGCCATCGATTTCATAATTAAGCTCCGAGCGAATCGCCGTCCATTTCTCGATAAATTCAAATACTTCTTCAATCGTCGCGCAAGGCTGTCGTTCCTTATTCGTCACAAAGCCCAGAGCATCTAAATTGTTCAGCGACTCGGAATGGCTATCCTGTCCGTAAGCACTGCCATCACCTGCAATACTATAAATAAAGACCGCTAAATTGCGACTAGCAGCTATTTTCGGGTCAAGCTGTCTAAGTGAACCAGCAGCCGCATTACGCGGATTTGCAAACGGTTCTTCTCCAGCCTCATCGCGCGTAACATTCAACTGGACAAACGACTTTTTCGGCATATACGCTTCACCGCGTACTTCTATTGAAATCGATTCCTTCAATCGTAACGGAATGGTACGGATTGTTTTTAAGCTAGCTGTAATGTCCTCTCCAACTGAGCCATCTCCACGGGTTGAACCTTGGACAAACTTGCCGTCCTCGTAACGGAGCGATACTGCCAAGCCATCTATTTTCAATTCACATATATAAGAAACCCTATGCCCAACGGCTTCCTGTGCGCGTCTGTCAAATTCGCGTAAGTCACCTTCATTAAATGCATTTGACAAACTAAGCATTGGAAAAGCATGCGTAACCTTTCCAAAGCCCGCTAGTACCTCGCCGCCAACACGCTGCGATGGCGAGTCTGGGTAAATGAGATCTGGATTTTCTGCTTCAATCGCTAGTAACTCTTGCATATAGTTGTCATAAACTGCATCAGAAACTAGTGGTGTATCGAGCACGTAATAGGCATGTCCATAATCATGTAGAAGCTCATTCAGTTGTTCCACCCGTTTTTCGAGTTCAACTCGATCCATCTATTTTCTCTCCTTCATATTATCCTTTTTCGATTGGTGCGAATTTCGCCAGTAAACGCTTAATGCCCACCGGATTCGGGAACGCGATGTCCAATTCAACTTCCTCGCCTGTCCCCCTTACACTGACAACCATGCCTGTCCCCCATTTTTTATGGATTGCCTTGTCGCCAGGGCTCCATCCCATCTTGTCCCCACCACTTGTTTTGTAAACTGGCTTTTTAACAGCTGGACGTACAGGCGCAGTACTTTGTCCTGAGATAAGATTGCCCGACGAAAATCCTGAATTTCTAGATTGAATCTCTAAGATATCCTCGGAAATTTCACCAATAAACCTAGATGGATTATTATAGCTCGCTCTGCCGAAAAGTGTTCGATACGATGCCGATGTCAAATATAGTCTGCGCTCTGCACGCGTAATTCCGACGTAGGCAAGGCGACGTTCTTCCTCCATCTCCTCATCATCCGCTAAGGAACGAGAATGTGGGAAAACATTTTCCTCCATACCGATAATGAATACAACAGGGAATTCAAGACCTTTCGCTGCGTGCATTGTCATCAGAACGATTTTTTCTTTATTTTGGTTCTCTTCTTTATCAAGTGAATCGATATCGGCAATCAATGCCAAATCAGTTAGAAAAGCAACTAAAGAACGATCACCTGTATCTTCTTCCGCACGCTTTTCAAATGCCTCTGTCACAGACAAGAACTCCTCAATGTTTTCCAGACGACTTTCCGATTCAATCGTTTTTTCACGCTGTAACATATCTCGATAGCCAGTCTTTTCAAGCACTTGCTCCACCAATTCAGTAACTGATAAAAATTCCTGCATTTTTGTAAAACCAGCAATTAGCTCGTGGAACTTAGCAACTTCGTTGGCCGCTCTTGGTGTAATGCCCATGAAATCGATTTCCTGTAACGCATCGAAAATAGAGCGATCATGCTCCATCGCAAAGCGCGCCATTTTATCAAATGAAGTGGCACCAATACTACGCTTGGGTTCATTAATAATACGCGCAAGCGCAAGATCATCTTCGTTGTTGGCAATGAGGCGTAAGTAAGCGAGTAAGTCTTTAATCTCTTTGCGGTCATAGAACTTTGTGCCGCCAACGATTGTATAATCGAGATTCGATTTAACGAGATATTCCTCAATGACACGTGACTGTGCGTTGGTACGGTACAAAATAGCAAACTCATCAAGCTTCAAGTTTTCTTGTTCTTTCAACTCTAGAATTTTACCAACGACAAATTGCGATTCGTCTTTTTCATCGCTCGCTTTGTACACCGAGATGGACTCGCCCTCTTCATTATCCGTCCGCAGCTTTTTATCGTACCGGCTTTGGTTATTCATAATGACGTCGTTTGCCGCTTGTAGGATTCGTTTCGTCGAGCGATAGTTTTGTTCGAGCATGATCATTTCTGCATTTTTATAATCTTTCTCGAAGGATAAAATATTGCTAATATCTGCCCCACGCCATCTGTAAATAGACTGGTCAGAGTCTCCAACGACGCATAAGTTTTTAAACTTTTTGGCTAGCATATTGACGAGTCGATACTGAGCATTATTCGTATCCTGGTACTCATCGACATGAATGTATTGGAATTTGTTTTGATAAAATTCGAGGACATCTGGGACACGCTCAAATAGAACAAGTGTCATCATGATGAGGTCGTCAAAATCCATTGATTGGTTTTGACGCAATCGTTTTGCATAGCCATCATAAACGTCAGCGATTGTTTTTTCGTACGGGTTATGTGGATTGATTTGCCCCCGAAATGTTTCTGCATCTATGCATTCATTTTTCGCTGAGCTGATTGTGTTCAGCATAGTACGTGGGTCATATTGCTTCGCATCCAAGTTCAACGCTTTCAACACACTCTTCACAACCGATAATTGGTCTGCTGAATCGAGAATGGAAAATGATTTTGAAATGCCGATTCGGTCACTGTTTCGGCGTAAAATCCGCACACACATGGAGTGAAACGTCGATACCCACATGCGCTCACCTGTGCCCGCGCCAAGTAATCCATCGATACGATCGCGCATTTCACGTGCCGCCTTGTTGGTAAAGGTAATCGCAAGAATATTAGATGGATAGACATTTTTCTCAACGACAAGATAGGCAATTCTATGCGTTAAAACTCGTGTTTTTCCCGAGCCTGCTCCTGCCATGATGAGCAGTGCCCCTTCTGTTTTCTTCACTGCACGAGCCTGTTCGGGATTCATGCCTGTTAGTAAGTCTGCTGCTATTTTATTCATAAGCTTCCGCCCTCTCGGAACATTTGTTCTTTATTATACACTGAATGAGCCTGAATGGGTAACTGATTTTACCGCATTAACCGTGGAAAGTGCAGCTGCCAAATCGTCATAAATGATATTTCCAACAATTATTGTATCGGCAATGGCTGCCATTGTTTTGGCATCTTCAGCATTTTTAATACCTCCGCCATAAAAGAGCTGCGTCTTGTCGAGTACTCGCGACGCCGCCTCAACGATTTTTGGGTCACCGTAGATGCCGCTATACTCCATATAAAATACAGGCAATTTAAATAGATGCTCTGCCATGCGGGCATAGGCAATGACGCCCTCTTCATCTGGCGCCGCTGTCACACCCGTCAATTTTGCTGCCTTGCATTCGGGATTTAAAATGCAATACCCTTCCATGACGATTTCATCCCAATCCATCATATGGCCATATTCGCGCATCGCAGCATGATGAATGCCGTTAATCCATTCTGCCTTTGTTGAGTTCAGCACAGTTGGAATGAAGTAATAATCAAAGCCGGGCGTCACAGACTCTACTGTTGAAATTTCAAGTGCAACCGGAACGGAATATCTTCGAATGCGAACGAGCAAATCGAGTACGTTGTCGAGCGTAACATCATCCGTGCCACCCACAATGATGCCATCCGTTCCTGATTCCGCAAGTAATTCGAGCTGTTCGTCTGTCAGCGTTTCAGCTGGATCTAATTTAAAGGCATGACGCCATTTTGTGAAGTCCATAGTCAACCACCTAATCTAATAATGTACGTTCCTTTAGTATACCAAAAAAACCGGACAGATTCTTTCTCTGTCCGGTTGTTAATTAGATTATAGTGGTTTATCTTGCTCGGTATTCGACTCCGGATATAAGCGATCCAATACCTTATTATAGCCGCCGGAGCCGTAATCGACACAACGTCGAATGCGTGAAATCGTTGCCGTGCTCGCACCCGTTTCACTTTGAATCGTATCATACGTCTTTTTCATCTTAAGCATTTGTGCCACTTCCAACCGCTGTGCCAGTGACTGTAATTCACTAATTGTACAAAGATCATCAAAAAATTCGTAGCATTCATCGAGATCTTTCAATTCGAGCATCGCTTTAAATAACTGATCCGTTTGATGACCCCGGATTTTATCGATTTGCATATCATCTTCCCTCTCTCCGAATGAATTCCTTAAGGCGTAAACGTGACGGCGGTTGCCATGCCTGGCTGAGCCGGTATGACATGAATCCAAGTCTGCCCTGGAACCAGCTTCGCCGGTAGACCATTTTCTATCGGCATGAGAATTCCATCACGATTTTGCCATTCAATTTCTTTAGCAATCCCTGCTTGAAACAGCATCGCCTTTCCACCCGATTCAATGTTAACAGCTTGTCTTCCCACACTGTCAATCGTGCGGTGACTTGCTTCAAATACGAGTATATTTGACAACTTAAGCTGTTCGTCATTCGCTTTATCAACTGTTACATAACCATTTACTGTTCGTGCGTAGGTCCCTTTTTCCGCATCATACGTATAAACACTTGTAAACTTTGGATCAGAACTGTATTTGACCGTTATCGAGAACACATTATCTCCCATTTTAACATCTTCAACAGATTCATGGAAAGCAAATGGCGGTACGACAGCTAATTCTACCGGAGAATTTGTCTTCTCTTCAGCTATAGCAATGTTCTCACCGGAGATATAGGAATTATGTGGTGCTTTTCGATCCTTTGAACGCCAAAACAATGTACCATCGTACTGCATACCGTTGACATTATCCACGACACGTTGTTCTAGTAATTGTTTCGCATCAGGGCTATAACCATGTGCAACATAAAATGCATCGAGTCCTTTAGCGATATGCACAAAATAATCCCTCGCACTACGAATCGGACCAATTTCGGCTGGTAGCTCACTTTGGAATAAAGCTAAAAGTCTTGTCACACTCCCCTCTGCAGCAAGCTCATAAATCATATCTGCCTTACTAATACCAGACTGTGGCCTTGCCTGTGGATGGTTATTAATCGTCGCAAGCACTGGACGACGAGTGCTTTCCTCCTTCAATATAACACCGGTGAAGGGAGCCATAAATAACTCGACTGGCTCCTCCTCTTCAATGATGATTTCCTCTTCTTCGACTGGATCAAGCACTGGATCTTCTGCCTTTTCTTCTTTTGAACACGCTGCCGCTATCAACATGGCGATTACCAAATAGGATAGTAACCCTTTCATCTTAAATGACATTGCTTCCCCCTATCTTTCCGTAACCGGAATCATTACTTCATTTTTCAACACATCAAACAGACCCATTTGTGTAATTCGGATATAGGGCAGATGAGTTGATTGCAAAAACAGGAATGTATACACTGCATCACCGTGAGTATACCCGCGGTCTGCCAGTGCCTTCTTCAGCTCCAACTCCTGTGTAATCAATTTTTCCATCGGCTCCGCGGACAATCCTCCACCGATTGGTAATGGAAGTGTTGCTACAATACTATCATTTTCATAAAGGACCATTCCGCCACCAATTCGTTTAATTTCACGGAAAGCTTTTAGCATCTCTTTTTTATCTTTACCAATCAAGATGATATCGCCAGTATTGGAATAGGAAGATGCAAATCCTTGAACTGTTCTGGCAAAGCCTTTAATGAGCGTATTGACACGCCATTTTCCATCTCGGTCAATCAACATCAAAAAGCTTTCGTCATGGTCATCTGCTAACTTTTCTACCGTCGTGTCAATCGTTACATTGTACGGCTTCGTAATCACATCGTTGACCATTTCAATCCCAAGTGCATTATCAAATATAAAATCGGTGTCATCTAGCTCAAATGCGGGAGCGAACTTGTCTACAAATGACCAGTCAATAGCAGGGAGTGGTTCTGTCGATTGACCGTCACGTTTCAGCCACTTCCCTTTAGATAACACATCAGTTGGTACGGGATTGTATTCATCCTCTAGGAAATTGAGCGTTGCATAACGGCCTGTCGCAATAATGCCGTGCAAATCTGTCATATCATAATAACGCGCCACATTATAAGACGCCATCTGATAAGCATCAATTGGCGGCACACCCGCTTCCAGTGCAACCCGAATACACTTGTCTACCACTCCGTCAATATGGAATGATGGTGTCGATCCGTCCGTCGTCATCATCAAATGATCGAACACGTTTAATTCTTTATCCACGATGCCCTTCAATAAATGTGGCAGATCCGGTCGAATAGACGAGTGGCGAAGCGTCACACCATAACCGTGTAGCAGCCGCGCCTCTACCTCTTCCACAGTCATTGCTTCATGATCACCATCTGCCCCAAGAAGCTTCATGCGTGTAAGCGTCCGTTCAGATGCACCCGGAAAATGACCTTCGATTTTCTTGCCTGCTTCTTTAACAGCTTTGACAGAAGCGAACATGTTTGGATCCCCAGCCATCAAGCGTGGCCAGCCCGTTAGTTCGCCCCCCATCAGCACTTCTGGACGCTCAACCCATTGTTTAATAGATGCTAGATTGAACAGCTCTGCTTCATTCTGCAATACCGTCTGCGAATCAAAGCGTGCCCACCAGTAAAATGAAAACGGTAATTCATTTAATTGATTTAGTATTGAAAAGGAAGTCTCATTATCTAGTGACATAAATAGGATAAGGTTATCCGCTATGAACGTTGTTGTCCCAAGCCTTGCTGCATAATCCGCAAACGTTCGTGGATTATACAATTGAAATGGGTGGACATGCGGTTCTATGTAACCGGATACAATTTTCTTACCCGAAGCATCAACAATCTCTGCTCCTTCTGTCATCCCTGGCATTTCCTTCCCTGCATAGACAATTCGATCGCCAGCCACCCAAATGTTTCCCGTCATCCATTTTTTATAAATGGCATGTAAGTATTCCGCGTTGATAATTATAAGATCCGGCGCTTTTTTGCCGTTGATGATCTGGAGTTGATCTTTTACTGTATACTGTTCCCACATGCAATCTCCCCCTTTGACATGAAGTATTCCTAGTGTTTATCCTAGCATAGCATTGGGGAAATAAATAGTGACGGTTGTCCCCTTATTCAGAAAAGGATTCTTCTCTTTTATGACGAAATGAAAGTAAGACACTACTACAACCGATTGGATTTGATCATATGACTGATAAAATGGAATTCGATAAAGAAATGGCTGCGGAGTATGACAAAGGAGTGCGCAGGACATTGCCTACCTATGATTCTATGTTCAAGCTTGTGCAGACTTATATCCGGGCAAATACAGCACAGCAAGCAAATGTCTTAATCATTGGAGCGGGTGGTGGTACTGAACTCGCAACATTAGGACCTGCAAATCCCGACTGGACATTTACGGCAGTAGATCCTGCGCCACCCATGCTCGATTTCGCGCGGATGAAAGCGCAGGATTTAGAGATAACGGAACGTGTGAAATTTATTGAAGGAACTGTTGATGATGTAGAGGATGGGATATTGTTCGGGGCAGCAACCTGTATGCTCGTCCTGCATTTTATTGCAGAGATGGATGAGAAGCTTAAGTTATTGAAGAAAATTCGACTCCATTTAGCGCCCGGTGCACCATTCGTGATGGCGACCATGTACGGCAATCCAAATGATCCTGCATTCGATGAGTTGTTTGCACTTTGGAAGGCGTATTGGCTTGACGCAACTAAATTGACCGAGGCTGAAGTAGATGACATGGAGAAAGTCGTCCGCACGCTATCCTTCATTTCTGAAGAAGACATTGTCGGTTTGCTCAGAGAAGCCGGATTTGGTAGCATCGCCAAGTTCTTCACGACGAATATGTTTGGCGGTTGGATTTGTAGGGCTGAATAAACAGGGCAATTCCATTGAAACCACTTCGGCGCTAGGGGATGCCTCCCGCCATAAGCCAGACAGCTTCGCCGTCAGTCTTATGGCTTCGGCTATCCCTTATCAGGCGCCTTCGCCCAGTTTGAGATAGTGTTAATTAACCAATGAATCCTAGGCCCTGTCACCCCATGGAGAAATCAATCCATCTTACGTTTCTTAAAAACAACTGCTGTCAATGCAAAAACGGCGATAATCCAAAGTGCAATGATGCCGAAATTCAACCACACTCCACTAAGTCCGACTCCACTTTCAATCTTGACTGCAACGTCCATCAGTTGCATATTTGGCGTGTAGTCTATCACCTTCAAAATTGGATATTTTTCTGCAAACATCGTAAACATGGAGCCAAAGCCGAATACAAACATAAATGGCAAAATAATTACGGATGCTTCCATAACGGATTTAGCTAGCAAGCCAAGAAGCGTACCCAAACCAATGAAAAAGAATGAACTGAATAGAATTGCGATGGCTATTACAACAAAATGCTCTGGTCGGTAGTCCGTTAAAAAGGCACCGATTACAATGATAAGCATCGTCGCTATTAAGCTTAATAAACTTTTCCCACCGAGTATTTCCACAGTCGAGGCAGGTGACAGCATTAAGCCACGAAGCGTGTTCTTCTCTTTCTCTTCAGCAATTAAACTGCATTGAACAAATGACCCAACAGTAATCATTGAAAAGTTAATGACCATATAATGCACTTCAATTGATACATCACCCATCTTGCCGAAAAAAAATGCAAGGATTAGTGGCATAATCGCCGTTATCGAAACCGCGGAGTTTCTTGAAATATCCTTAAAGTCTTTCTGTAAAATCGCATTTACCCGTTTCATTGAAAAAGTCATGATAATTTCCTCCCTGTCACTTCGACGAAAATATCGCCTAATGTTGGTTCGTTTGAATGAATGGCAACCACTTGATTGGATGACATATAGTTGAATAGTTGTTGAGCATCCTCCGCAGTACTCTTCAATACTACTTTTTCAGCGTTTTTCAACTCGACAGTCATCGTAGCATCTGAATAGCGCTTTCTTAACGCCCCTGGCTCATCCATCAGTCTAATTTGTCCTTTGTTTAAAAATGCAACCCGATCACACAGTAATTCAGCTTCATTCATATCATGTGTCGTTAGGAAAATCGTCGTTCCGCGCGCCTGCAATGCACGAAGCCCTGCGTGAATATGCTGCGAGTTAACTGGATCAAGCGCGGACGTCGGCTCATCGAGAAAAAGTAGCTCTGGTTCATGTAATAGCGTTCGGGCCAGTGTCACACGCTGCAACATCCCTTTTGACAACTTCGAAACGGATTTCTTCGCTTCATTTGTTAGATTAACAAGCGCTAACACGTCGGCAATCCGTCGTTCCGGTACTTCATACAGTACACAATAGAGCTTTAAGTTATCGTAAATGGATAGCCTGCTGTACAGCCCACTGTTGTCTGTCAGTACCCCGATTTTCTTTCTTGAGCTCCCCTTTTTCATCCCTGAAACTGGTTCTCCGAAGACGGTTGCTTTTCCACTCGTCTGGTTTAATTGACCCGTCAATATTTTAATCGTTGTTGTTTTCCCCGAACCACTCGGACCAAGAAAGCCAAATATCTCTCCCTTTTTGACGTGGAAATTGACGTCTTCAAGTGCCGTTTGATTCGCAAACACTTTCTCCAATGATTGAACTTCGATGATATTTTCCATTGTTCTCCCCCTGAATTATGCAAGTTGTTGTTTTGTTACTGCACCTTCAGATTAAGCCGTTTTCGATGGAAATACAGCATATTTACCGTGAAAAGAGCCTTTTTGGGGGTGAATGGAGCTTATTTCAGGCCCAACATCACTTTTAATTCGGCCATTTTCGTTTTTGACAATGGAATATTCGACTTTTTTTCATCGTCTAAAATAAGACTGTAGCTGTTCCGTGTCCATGTAATGACTTCACGGACTTTTTGCAGATTGACGATATAGGAACGGTGACAGCGGAAAAACCCGAAATGCTGGAGACGCTCTTCAAGCTCATTCATCGTAAACATTGTCGGGAATCCTTCTCCCTTAATATGTAAATAGGACTGACCATCATTACTTTCAATATAATCAATTTCAGGCGGATCAAAGAGCACAATTTTTTCATTAACCTTCGTTGGGATTTTTTCAAAACGAACCGGTTGAATTTCTGGTTTGTCGATTTCATCTGCTACAGGTACTTCTTCTTCGAATGAATCGATTTCAGCCTGCTCTGCCACCTGGATTTCGTGCAAGCCGCCGTCATCTAACTTATACACTTTATCTGCCAAAGTAACCGCGCTCTCCATATTCCCTGTCAAAATAAGAACACTCTTACCTTTCATGCGAAACTCCTCCAGCATGATCATCAATACCCGTTGTGTTTCAATATCGATGTTTTGATCAGGTTCCTCAAAGATCAGCTGATCAGGGTTTTGAATGAGCAACTTCGCAAATCGAACCCGTTGTTGTTCTGAATAAGATAATTTCTTTGTCCTAACATGTCGTTTCTCTTCCAGATGAACCCTATTTAAAATGTCATTCATAGGGATCGCTGTATCGTAAATCTTCTGATAGAAAAGAAGATGATCGGCTACAGTCAATCTCTCGTATAGCTCATCGTTTAATAACGAAAAACCAACCCTCATACTATCCACGTTTGAAATCGGTCTCTGTCCGATAGATATATCACCATTTGAAATAGGCATCCGCCCTGTTAGCATGTGTAAAAGCGTATGCCGCACATTCAAACTGGAGTGGATTGCAGTCACTTGGCTACTCTTTATCTGTAAATTGAATGCAGGAAATACAAGTGTATCTTTCAACCTTTTTTCCACATTCGTAAATCGTAAACTCATCGGCTCTTCACCTTTCCATTCAATCGTCATTTTTATAGTCCATACCCTCTTAAATGGTATTCGGGGGTATGTGAAAGATTCGTTTTTATGGATTACCAATACTTTCATATATCAAAAATTATAACATGACTAGATTTGGGTGATAACAAAGGAAGCTAACCCGAAAAGTGATAGGTACCCTTTTCATGTTATTTTTTCAATTTCACGTTGAAGGTAAATTTCGTTATGATTACCGACGTTCATAATATGAGCCGATTAATGAGCAATCCAATTATCCCTTACTAAATTATTCGTATGGTAAGTTTAAAAGCCCTTTCACTTTTAAGAAACTTACATATTATGAAGTATCATTAGTTCTTGTCCAATTAACCCCCGAACTACTTTCAATGAGTTTTCGGGAGGTTTTTTTAGAACCAATGAAAACGAATAAGGAAGGAGGTGATACATTATGAGTAAATACAGAAAAAATAATTATGATTACGATGACGATTGTGATTATTGTAGGAGTGATTTAGGACAACTTCAAGCCCAACTAGAACTCCAACAACAAACACAAGAACAACTTCAAGCTCAATTACAGCGACAACAACAAACGCAAGAGCAACTTCAACTTCAGGTTCAAGCTCAAGCTCAAATTCAGGCCCAGGGACAAGCTCAAACTGATACAGATACTAGCTCATTCACTAATATTGGAAACCCGACACAAACAGTCAATGTGAATCTTGCAGAATTAGGTGGACGAGCTGAAGCCGGAAAGTTAGTGGAATTTGCTTTTGATACCCAAAATTCTACTGATTCCCTTCCCGTTATTGCTACTTTACTTTTGAATACCCCTACCATTGTCGCAGATGTAACATTAAATGGTTTAGCAGCTGGAAATTTAGTTTGGTTGAATGGGATATTTCATTTATCTAATGAAACTACTAGTGCAAGTATCGCAAGGATTAAAATTTACAAAGATAGTATCGTCCCAGCTAATATTATCTATAATACCTTAGTTGAAATTGACAGTGCTTTTACAAACGATGATGATTTCAATCAAATTATGACAGTAATGCATGTTGACTCAGCAACTACAAATAAAGCGAATGCAAAATACTTTTTAACTGCAGAAAGAATAAATGCCGGTGCAAATATTGTTCTCAGCGGACCAATTACCTTTACTGCAGCAGAAATTAAAGGGTAAATCATTACTCACTGTAAGGGGTATGCTGCATATCCCCTTACAAACTCTTAGTTTCCTTCAATAGAGATCTTCACTACGAAGGGGACAAATTATAACTTCAAAAAATGAAAAATAGCCTTCAAAACCATCTTTCGATGAGTTTGAAGGCTATTGTCATTCAAACGTACGCCATCCGATATCTGTTCGATAGAAGAAACCATTCCATTCGAGACCAGACAAGCCTTTGTATACTTTTTCTTGAGCTTCTTTCAATGAATCTGCCTGCGCGGTTACTAGAAGGACACGGCCGCTGTTGCCGACAAAGCCAGTGCCTTCCGCTTTCGTGCCTGCATGGAAAACATCCAAGCCTTGTGCCGCCAAACCATCAAGTTCAGGCAATGCCACACCTTTAACAAGATCGCCTGGATAACCATCCGCCGCAATAACAACGCCTAACATCGCTTCGTCATGCCACTGGAGATTATACGGTTTGCTGTCCATCAACGCCGCCATGAACTCACCAAAGTCAGATGCCATGCGTGGCAAAACGACTTGTGTTTCCGGATCACCAAAACGCGCGTTGAATTCAATCACTTTTGGTCCTTTATCTGTCAGGATTAGCCCTGCATATAAAATTCCCGTAAACGGAGTTCCTTCTGCTGCCATCGCTTCCACCGTTGGAACAACCACTTTATCATAAGCCTCTTGCACAACTGCGTCTGAAATTTGTGGAACAGGTGAATATGCACCCATGCCGCCTGTATTCGGTCCTTTGTCGCCGTCATAAGCGCGCTTATGATCTTGTGCAATGACCATTGGGTAAATCTGTCCTTCATGGACAAATGACATGTATGAGAATTCTTCACCATCCAAAAATTCCTCAATGACAACACGAGACGATGATTCACCAAACTTCTGGTTACCAATCATATCGTCTACTGCTTCGAGCGCTTCGTCCAACGTCATCGCAACGATAACACCTTTTCCAGCCGCAAGACCGTCCGCCTTGACGACAATTGGTGCGCCATTTTCACGAATAAACGCCTTCGCATCTTCTGCATCCGTAAACGTTCCGTAGCCAGCTGTTGGAATATCATACTTTGCCATTAGCTCTTTGGCGAATGATTTACTACCTTCGATAAGCGCGGCAGCCTTCGTCGGACCAAATGCTTTCAAGCCATGTTCAGCAAAGAAATCAACGATTCCTTCCCCAAGCGGTTGTTCAGGACCGACAAATGTTAGATCCACATGATTTTCTTTCGCGAATGAAACAAGTGCTGCGAAATCCAACGCATCAATGTCTACGCATTGCGCATCATTTTTCATACCATCATTGCCAGGTGCTACAAATACTTTTTGAACTGAAGGGGAGACATTGAACTGCCTAGCAATCGCGTGCTCACGCCCACCACTCCCGATAACGAGTATATTCAATTCATTTCCTCCTCAATGTTTGAAATGACGGACGCCTGTAAATACCATCGTAATACCATATTCATTGGCTTTTTTGATGGAATCTTCGTCTTTCACGGATCCACCTGGTTGGATAATCGCCGTAATGCCCGCTTTTGCCGCTGCTTCGACCGTATCATCCATTGGGAAAAATGCATCCGATGCAAGTGCTGCACCTTTCGCACGTTCGCCGGCTTGTGTAAGCGCAATATTCGCCGCGCCAACACGGTTCATTTGCCCAGCACCCACACCAAGTGTCATATGGTCGTCTGTTACAACAATGGCATTCGACTTGACGTGTTTGACAACAGCCCAGCCCAATTTCATTGCTTGCCATTCTTCTTCTGTTGGCTCACGGTCTGTTGCAACTTTGATGTCTGCATCCGCAAAACCATAAGCATCCGGCTCTTGCATTAGCAATCCACCTTCAACAGAAACTGTATTCCATTGGTCTTTTTTGTTTTGATCAAATGAAATCGTCATTAAGCGAATGTTTTTCTTCTGTGTCAAGATGTCAATTGCCTCTTCTGTGAAAGCAGGTGCAATGATAATTTCAAGGAAGATGCCCGATAATTTTTCAGCAGTTGCCGCATCTACTTCACGGTTTAAGGCGATGATACCGCCGAAGATAGATGTCGAGTCTGCTTCATAGGCTTTATTAAACGCATCAAAAATCGTTTCACCTGTTCCAACGCCACAAGGATTCATATGCTTCACAGCGACAGCAGCTGGACCTTCGAATTCTTTGACGATTTGAATCGCTGCGTTCGCATCTTGGATATTGTTATACGATAACTCTTTACCATGCAGTTGTTGTGCATAGGCAATTGAGAAATCAGAACCAAGTGGACGACTATAAAATGCCGCTTTTTGGTGTGGATTTTCGCCATAACGTAGTGGCTGTTTCAGTTCGTATGTGTATGTGACTTGCTCTGGGAATTCCTCACCAGCAAGGTCTGTTAAGTAACCTGAAATCAGTGCATCGTATGCCGCTGTGTGACGGAATACTTTTGCCGCAAGACGTCTGCGTGTTGCAAGTGTTGTTTGGCCGTCTGCTGTTAGTTCAGCAATGACTTGCTCATAGTCTGTTGCATCAACGATTACTGTCACGTATGCATGGTTTTTCGCAGAAGCACGAAGCATAGCTGGTCCGCCGATATCAATGTTTTCGATAGCATCATCAGTTGACACATCGGGTTTTGAAATCGTTTCTTTGAACGGATACAAGTTGACACAAACGATGTCAATTGGCTGAATGCCGTGTTCTTCCATTTGTGCGATGTGTGACGGGTCGTCTTGTTTCGCAAGCAGTCCGCCATGAATCATCGGATTGAGTGTTTTCACGCGGCCTTCCATGATTTCAGGGAAGCCGGTCACTGCGTCAACAGCTGTGACCGCAATGCCATTTTCTGCGAGATGCTTCATTGTGCCGCCAGTAGATAGTAGCTCATAGCCTAGACCTTCCAATACTTTTGCAAATTCCAAAATACCACTTTTGTCTGATACGCTAAGCAGTGCACGTTTTTTCACGAATAAACCCTCCATTTTTGGTAGTACTAACATCAATGTTTACTTAATAAGTTGAACTGAACTATTTATGACCGCCACGAGATGCGTTATGCTCGCCACGAATGTCATTATGACCGCCATGGACCGTGTTATGACCGCCTTAACCTTTTTATAAGAAAAGCCGGTAAAAAGTTACCGGCTAAACAGGCTATTTAATGTTTCTTTATACAGATCGTGTTCTACAGCATGAATCGCTTCTGCTGTTTTATTAACATCGCCATCGGCTACATTGACAGCACGTTGCGCCAATATCTTCCCTGTGTCCATTCCTTCATCAACAAGGTGAACTGTGACGCCTGTTACTTTGACGCCATGCTCGACTGCTTGTTCAATGGCATCGATTCCTGGGAACGATGGCAGTAGGGACGGATGAATATTGACGATGTTGGTAGGATACGCCTCTAGCAAGGGTTGACCAATGAGGCGCATATAGCCTGCCAAGACAAGCCATTCCACTCCAGCCTCACGAAGTGCTTCAAGGATCGCTTCTTCGTATGTATCTTTTGAGTTAAATTCCTTTGAACGAAATGCTGCGACTGGGATGCCTGCTTGTTTAGCGCGTTCGACGACATAGGCTTCGGGCTTATTCGTCACCATTAGGACGATTTCAGCATTCAGCTCACCGAGTTGACAGGCTTCTGCAATGGCAGCAAAATTACTGCCGCTTCCAGATGCGAAAACGGCAATTTTTATTTTACGAGTCATTTGGCAAGACTTCCGTCATGTTCGCCTATGAATGTAACACCTTCACCAGCTACGACACGTCCAATTTTGTACGCTTTTTCACCATGCTGTTCGGCAATGGCTATCGCACGTTCTGCTTGATCAGCTGGAAGTGCAACGGCAAAGCCAACACCCATATTGAAGACGCTGTACAAGTCTTTATCCAACAGGTCGCCTTTTTCTTTCAGCATATTGAATACTGGAAGCACTGGCCATGAACCAAGGTCAATTTCTGTTCCAAATCCATCAGCAAACATACGTGGCAAGTTTTCAAAGAATCCTCCGCCTGTAATATGACCCATCGAATGGATGTCTAATTCCTGGTGCATTTGTAGAACAGGCTTGGCATAGATTTTCGTCGGCTCAAGAAGTGCATCGCCAACTGTTCCAAGATCCTCGTAGCCATCGATAACACCATCAATCGCATAGCCATTATCTTCAAGAACAATTTTACGGACCAAAGAATAACCGTTAGAATGAATACCACTTGAAGCAATTCCAACAATCACATCGCCAGCAACGACTTTCTCGCCTGTGACAATCTTGCTCTTTTCACATGCACCAACTGCAAAGCCGGCTAAATCGTATTCATCGACTTCATAAAGACCTGGCATTTCTGCCGTTTCTCCGCCGATTAATGCTGCACCAGATTGAACACAGCCATCCGCAATTCCTTTAACAATCGCTTCAACCTTTGCAGGTACAGCTTTGCCAAGCGCAATATAATCAAGGAAGTAAAGTGGCTCTGCACCTTGTGCAACAATGTCATTGACACACATAGCCACACAGTCAATACCGATTGTGTCGTGCTTATCTGCCATAAATGCCAGCTTCAACTTTGTTCCGACACCATCTGTACCTGAAATCAGAACTGGCTCTTTGTAATCGAGCGCAGAAAGATCGAACATACCGCCAAAACCGCCAAACGTTCCTGCAACACCTTTACGAGCAGTACGTGCAACATGTGACTTCATCCGTTCAACTGACTCATAGCCAGCTTCAATATTTACCCCTGCACTTTCATATGCCTTCGACATGCAAAAGCCTCCCTATCAAACGATTTCTTTTTTATGCGGTAGAACTGTATCTGAATAGATTTCTGTCGGATATTCTCCCGTGAAACAAGCCAGGCATTGCCCACAATTTTTCATACTATCTGAACGCCCAATTGCTTTCAACATGCCCTCAGGCGACAAAAATGTTAATGAATCAGCTTCAATAAGCTCGCGAATTTCCTCAACCGTCCGATCCGTCGCAATCAATTCTGAATCGGTACTAATATCTACGCCATAGAAACATGGGTAAACAAGTGGAGGTGAAGCACTGACAAGATGAACTTCTGTTGCCCCTGCCTCTTTCAGCATCCTCACAATACGTTTAGACGTCGTCCCACGAACAATCGAATCATCCACTACGATAACTCTTTTTCCTTTGACAACTTGTTGCACTGGAGACAGTTTCATTTTAACACCTTGTTCACGTAATTCCTGGGAAGGTTGGATGAATGTACGGCCAACATAACGGCTTTTAATAAGCCCTAGCTCGTAAGGTATGCCACTTTCCTCTGAGAATCCAATAGCTGCCGAAATACTTGAATCCGGTACACCTGTGACAACATCCGCTTCAATATGCGCCATTTCACGTGCCAGCTGTTTACCACAACGCTTGCGTGCCATATGAATATTAATGCCATCGATATCCGAATCAGGACGCGCAAAATAGACATATTCCATAGAACACATTGCGGAATCCCCTGCTGGTGCAAAACGCTCAGAGTGAAGTCCTTTATCATTAATGATAATCAGTTCGCCTGGTTCAACCGAACGAACACATTCTGCACCGATGATATCGAACGCACATGTTTCAGACGCCACAACCCAAGCATTACCCATTTTCCCAAGAGATAATGGACGTAAACCATTCGGATCCTGCGCTACCATCAGTCCATCATCAGTTAAAATAACAAAGGCAAAAGCCCCTTTTAACATTGCCAATGCTTTTTTCACTCGATCGCGCTGGTTTAAAGAACCACTACTTTTTTTGATTAAATGTGCAAGCACTTCTGTATCTGAATTAGTCTGAAAAATACTACCTTGACGTTCAAGATGCTCACGCAATTCAACCGCATTGACAATGTTTCCGTTGTGAGCAACGGATAGACTGCCCGTCGTTGAACGGAAAACAAGTGGCTGAACATTTTCAATGCCACGGCCATTTTCCGATGAATAACGTACTTGCCCAATGGCAGCATTACCTTTTAAGTTTTCAATCTCATTACCCGAAAATACATCGTTGACAAGACCCTCGCCTTTAATGACATGTAACTTTTTACCGTCTTTCGTTACAATCCCGGCACCTTCTTGCCCACGGTGCTGTAATGCGTGCAGACCATAATAACTGATCTGCGCCGCATCTACATGACCCCAAATGCCAAACACACCGCACTCTTCGTTTAGGCCTCTGAGTTCAGCAAGCATTGGATAGCCCCTTTCCAAGCAGAACGGAATTCTTCAACCGCACCGTCAATTAACACACCATTTTCACCATTTATAACAAGTCGATCTCCAGCTGTAACTACTCCGACCTTAATTGAATCTGCTACAGCCGCTTCAAATGCTGCTGTATTTTCTTCTTTAACAGTGACAAGGAAACGAGATTGCGTTTCACTGAACAATGCCGTAACAGCAGATCCTGCAACTGTTACTTCTGCGCCAAGACCTTCTGCATCGAACGCTTTTTCGCAAAGCGCAATGGCAAAGCCGCCTTCAGATAAATCTGTTGCAGATTGAACAAGTCCTTCTTGAATCGCTGTCAACACTGCGTTTTGACGGGCCGCTTCAACGTCAAGATTAATTGCCGGTGCTTGACCAGAAATCGTACCATCCACCATCTGTTGAAGTTCACTGCCTCCAAAATCAAGTCCTGCTTCGCCAATCACATAAATTGCGTCGCCAGCTTGCTTGAATGCAGTTGTTGTTACTTGTGATAAGTCGTGGACAAGTCCAACCATACCAATCGTTGGTGTCGGATAGATTGGAACACCATTCACTTCATTGGATAAAGAAACATTCCCACTAATAACAGGGGCATTCAACTTAATGCACGCTTCAGAAATACCGTCAGCTGATTTCTCAAGCTGCCAGAATACTTCAGGTTTGTCCGCACTACCAAAGTTTAAGCAATCCGTAATCGCAATCGGTTCTGCACCCGAACAAACAAGATTACGCGCCGCTTCCGCAACTGCAATTTTCCCACCTGTTTCCGGATCAAGGTAAACAAAACGCGAGTTACAATCAGATGTCATCGCAAGCCCTTTATTCGTTCCACTTACACGAATAACCCCTGCCGATGAACCTGGTGCAACGACAGTGTTTGAACGTGCTTGTGTATCGAATTGATTATAAACCCATTCTTTAGAAGCAATCGTCGGACGTTGCAATAAGTCTTTCAATGTTGCCTGCAAATCCCTAACCACAGGTTCTGTTATTTCCTGCGCTTGGAACGCTCTAAAGTAAGCAGGCTCCTCAGATTTTTTATGATAAACGGGTGCATCCTCAGCCAGTGCATCAGCTGATACTTCCGCAACGACTTCACCTTTATGAAGTAAACGTAGCATTTTGTCATCCGTTACTGTCCCGATTGACACAGCTTCAACGCTATATTTCGCAAAAAGGTCCGTCACTTCTTGTTCGCGGCCTTTTTTAACAACAATTAACATACGCTCCTGTGATTCTGACAGCATCATTTCATAAGCCGTCATGCCTTCTTCACGTTGTGGCACCAAATCAAGATTCAACTCAACGCCATAACCCGCTTTGGATGCCATTTCAGCCGCTGACGAAGTAAGTCCCGCCGCACCCATATCTTGAATTCCGATCAAAGCATCTGATTTAACAAGCTCAAGACAAGCCTCCATGACAAGCTTCTCAAGGTATGGATCCCCTGCTTGCATAACCGGTGGCGCCGTATCTTCACCCACAGCTACTTCAGATGATGACATCGTTGCACCGTGAATACCGTCGCGTCCTGTTGTAGCGCCCGCATACATCACCGTATTCCCTACACCCGAAGCCACACCTTTTTGAATATCTTCATGGTTTAATAAACCAACAGCCATCGCATTGACCAGTGGACGTTTTGAATAGCAGTTATCGAACTGTACTTCGCCCGCAATCGTTGGAATACCAATGATATTGCCGTAACTAGCAATCCCCGCAACCGCCTCTTCGAATAAAAAACGGTCCCGTGCATCTGTTAGATCCCCAAAACGTAATGAGTTAACGAGCGCTACTGGGCGAGATCCCATAGAGAAAACATCACGTAACACTCCACCAGCACCTGTTGCTGCGCCGATAAATGGTTCGATAGCAGACGGTGAGTTATGTGATTCCATTTTGAAAACAACTGCTTGGTTATCACCGATATCTACAATCCCCGCACCTTCACCAGGACCTTGAAGGACGCGTGTTCCTTCAGTTGGGAATTTGCGAAGAACTGGTTTCGAGCTTTTATATGAACAATGTTCAGACCACAGAGCAGAGAACAGACCTGTTTCTGTGTAGTTTGGAAGGCGACCTAACATTTTTGTTGCAAGTTCGAATTCTTCATCGGTCATTCCCATTTGTAGGTATAACTTTTCATCTTTTACTTGCTGTGTGCTTGGTTCATGCTTGGCTGACATTATTTTCACTCCACCTTTTTAAGATTGAATTGAATAGAGGCAATCCGTCTGTACCCCCGATAATTTCCTCAACTGCACGTTCAGGAAGTGGCATCATGCCAAATACATTTCCTTGTTCATTCAACACGCCAGCAATGGCTTCAGTACTACCATCCACATTGCCATCCGCATAGGTAAAGACGATACGGTTATTATTTTTTAGTTCCATTACAGTTTGTTCATCCACATAATAGTTGCCATGTTCATGGGCAAATGGGATGGTAATTTCTTGGCCTTTATCATAATCAGCCGTAAATTTCGAATCCGTATTATGGACTGTCAACTTTGCTTTGCCTGACCTGAATTTCAAACCTTTGTTGCGTAGGAAAGCACCTGGTAGAAGACCTGCTTCCGCAAGAATTTGGAATCCGTTTCCTACACCTAGTACTGGTTTGCCTGACGCCGCAAATGCTTTCAGTCCCTCAATAGCTGGCGAGCTTTGTGCCAGTGCACCTGGACGAAGATAATCGCCATATGATGCGCCACTTGGAATAAGTACCGCGTCATAGTTTTCAAGGTTAGCTTCTGTATGCCAAACATATTGTGCGTCTTTGCCCAATACTTCATTTACCGCATGATACATATCGATGTCACAGCCCGATCCCGGAAATACTAGAATAGCGAACTTCATTTGCCCGCAACCTCCCCGATTTCGTATCGGTAATCTTCGATAACTTTATTGACCAAAAGCTTGTCGCACATTTCTTTGACACGTGCATCGATTTCTGTAACTGAACCCGCTAGTTCAAGTTCAATCAATTTTCCGATGCGGACGTTTTCGACTTCCTGATAACCCATCGTTTGAAGCGCTTCTTTTGCTGCAATTCCTTGTGGATCAACAACACTTTCACGGAGTGTTACGTATACGTTTACTTTCGTCATGTCTTTTTTCCTCCCAAATGGAATTAGATTAGTTGTTCTCTAAAATATTGAAATGTAGATAAGCGACCGTCAATTCATTAATCAGGACGGAGCCGTTTAAAAACTGAATTTATAATCTGCCGAGTTTGATACCCAATCATAAGTATCCCCCTTTTAAGCCCAAATCCCTGTGGATTCAATCTCTTCCAACAGCTTTTCAATATTGTCCGTCATGATCGTCACATGCCCCATTTTCCGATTGTCTTTCGCTTCTGCTTTTCCGTATAAATGGATGGACCAATCAGGATAATTCGTCACAACCTTTTTGAGTGGCGCCACATGTTGACCAAGTACATTCACCATAATAGATGGTGCCCATAGTTTTGGCTCACGAAGCGGCCATCCACAAACAGCACGAATATGCTGATGGAACTGCGAAACATTGCAAGCCTCAATCGAATAATGACCCGAATTATGAGGGCGTGGTGCTAATTCATTAATGACAATAGCATCATTTTCAAGAACAAACATTTCAACTGCCAATGTCCCAACAAGGTCAAGATAATCAGCAATTTTCGTCGCTGCCTCTTCAGCTTGTGCAATGACGTTCTGACCTACTCGTGCAGGCACGATTGATTCGTGTAAGATATGGTTTTTATGAATATTCTCAGCAACAGGTAGGCAATACGATTGGCCTGCTGCGTTACGCTGTATGATGACCGAAATTTCTTTCGTAAACGGCACGAAAGCTTCTGCGATACATGCTGAATGAACAAACAGTGACTCTGCTTCACGTAAATCTTCTTGACGGTCAATCTTAACTTGTCCTTTTCCGTCATAACCACCAAATGCTGTTTTGACGATACATGGGAAGCCTACGTCAGCAATTTTTGTTGTTAACTCCTCAAATGTTTGTGCCGTCACATAGTTAGCAACAGGCGCACCCGATGCAGTAATTTCAGCTTTTTCATTGATTCGGTTCTGTGTAATCCGAACAAGCTCAGCGCCTTGTGGGACATGCGCGATTTGCGTAAGTCTGTTTAAGCCTTCGTAATCTATATTTTCAAATTCATATGTGATCACATCACTGACCTCACCAAGCTCCTCAAGTGCCGCCTCATCGTTATAAGGAGCAACAATTCGAATATCGGCAATTTGGCCACAAGGCGAGTCCATAACAGGATCTAGCACAGCTATTTTAAATCCTGCTTCTTTCGCAGCAAGTCCCATCATTCGACCCAACTGTCCTCCACCAATAATTCCGATTGTCTGTCCCGGTAAAATAGTTTTCATACTAAATCACCGCTACTTTCCAATGCAATATCGCGCATTTGCTGACGACGGTCTTCTAGGCGCTTCATTAAAACAAGATCATTGACACCTAAGAACTGGGCAGCAAGTAGACCCGCATTGGTAGCACCTGCTTTACCGATGGAAACCGTAGCAACTGGCACCCCACCTGGCATTTGAACAATCGATAGTAGAGAATCCATGCCATTCAACGCCTTTGACTGAACCGGTACTCCAATCACGGGAAGTAATGTCTTTGCAGCAACCATTCCTGGTAAGTGAGCTGCCCCACCTGCACCAGCGATGATTACCTGTATTCCGCGTCCTTGGGCTTGCTCTGCATATTCAAACATGAAATCGGGCGTACGATGCGCTGAGACAACCTTCTTCTCGTAAGGTACAGCAAGCTCGTCCAAAATATCACACGCATGTTTCATCGTTTCCCAGTCACTCTTGCTTCCCATAATCACACCGATTTTTGGTTCCACTTATCATCCGCTCCTTTATACTCACAGTTCATTGTTGTTTTACCGTTCAAAAATCAATTACGTCGAGGCGTAATTGCGTCCTGTACGTCGAAGGCTTAATTTGAATCAGCAATTTTTTATACTGAAAGCGAAGCGACAGCTACAGGAACTTCTGCTGATTCAAATTAAAACGTCCTTGAATAAACTGCTCTTCACCACGCGTGAAAAGCAGATTATTCAAGGACGTTAAAATATGCGTCAAGATGATTGCACCCATTGGTACCCACACACCCTTCGCTACGTTTCTTGAAAAGTCGCTTTCCCGCATAGTCCGGGCATTACGGTGCCCTGGTAGAAACACTAAGGCCAATTCCTTAGTATATATGGGGATTCTATTTACTCTACACATTTTATCAAGACTAAGTGCATTCGTCAACGGTAAAATCCGAACAATAATATATTAATTTTTTCCATCGTTCGTCTTTTCATCATTTTCGATTTATGTAAGAACGCCTTTGAATTTGATTAGCTGGCGAACTGGAACGTACTCCCCATTCACTTCCGTAAATAACGGCTCTTCCTTCCTGCCAGCAACCGTATACCCATCGGCAGCCATTCTTTTCAAACAGTCATCAATGCTTTCTTCTTCTCCCACTTCAAACCACACAGTCTTTTTTTGATTCATTTAAACAACTTTCCTTTCCTCACCGTTTTCACCCAGAAGCCACCATGTATCGTTTTTGCTTCGTACGCAATAATAAATGCCTTCGGATCGATTTCCTTAATTACCGTATAAAGCTTTAGTTCATATTTACGTGGCGTTAGAATCTGCATAGCCGATCGATCACCGTCCAAACCATTGGCCGACCAATCCGTCACTCCATACCCCTTTTCCCTTAGTATAACCGGCAATTTCAAATTCTCTTCCGCCGTAATCACATTTACAGTAATGTAACCGAGTGCCATCTTTTCTTCAATCTTCGTTCCTATAATAACGCCGCATCCATAACCAATCGCATAGGCAACTAAGTTTTGAAATTGATTCAGATTATCAAGCACCAAACCAAGACCAACAACATAAATAACAACCTCTACCATGCTAACGGCGGCAGCAATATACCTATACCCTTTCATCGTTAAAATCATGCGCACCGTAAAGAAAGTTACATAGACGATATTAATTGCGAATATAATAAGAACCATTTGCATATCAAAGACCCCCTTCATTACCATTATCGTATCGCTGATAGTGAATGAATTCAAGGAACGCTAATAATAAATGTTGATATTTGCACGTCTGTTGATTAATCATTACCTTGCATAAATCGCAGGCAAATAAAAGCTTAAAAATCACTTTTTTCACTAAGTCGTTTCCGGTTGGCTCTCGGCTAACTATTCACGACATCTTTACCAAGGAGGAATTGCAGTTTATTCCTCCCCCGCGGTGGTTAATGTATCTAGAAATGACTTCGTCATTTCTAGATACATTATTTTCGGTCATCCCGTTGTGAATAGTTGCCTGTCGCGTACCTACACTGTTTAAGGGAAAAACGCAGTTGTTTGAGAAGAAAAGAATAGATGACTTTCTATAGAGGCTGTAAGTGCCCGAAGATGAAATTTCGGGCATTCTTGTACGTTGTACAAGGTATTCTCACTTTACTTTTCAGCAAGTTTTATCAGAAATTGACACTACCTAAAATAACAATGGAAAAGCCCATGGTAAAAGCTTTAGCCGCCAAAATTGTATCTTTGGCGGCCCTCTCCAGTTAAAAAGCCCTCTATTCTCTCGTCCCAAAATACGATTACCGAACAGAATGTGTAGGATGCGACGAAGTCGCATCCTACACATAAAATATCACGGCTATTGTATAGAAGTCGTTCAATCCAGAGCGAGACAAAAGAAAACTTTACACAGAGTACCTAATGTTTGATTAAGTTATTTTTTTGGTTAATCAACAGGCGTGTAATATTTGATACCTCGCCAAATACTTGCTACAATCAAACAGGAACAAATATTCGTAACAGTGTTAAAGTGAACAAGTACTTAGTAACTTGTTTCTGAATGATGAACGGAGGTAGAGTTATGTCAGATAATGTGGGACAAAGAAAAATAATTTTAGATTTAGCGGTAACTTTAGATGGCTTTATTGAAGGGAAAAACGGAGAAGTTGATTGGTGTATTATGGAACCAGATATGGGTTTCACTAATTTCTTGAATCAAATTGATACTATTTTATACGGCAGAAAAAGCTACGATTTATGGGGACGATATATGCCAGAAGCTAAAGATTCAGATACCGAAAAAGAAATTTGGAAATTGGTCCATAGTAAAAAAAAATATGTGTTTTCTAGAACTCAACGAGAAACTGATAACCAAGCAATATTTATCAATGAAAATATCTCCGAGGAAGTTAATAAATTGAAGAATAGCCCAGGTAAGGATATCTGGCTATACGGCGGAGCAAGTCTCATTACAACTTTTATCAATTTAGGACTGGTTGATGAATTTAGATTGTCCGTTCACCCTGTTATTTTAGGAGAAGGAAAACCGATGTTTATTGATATAAAACAGAGATTGAATTTAAAAATGGTTAATACAAGAACGTTCTTCTCTGGTGTTGTACAACTAATTTATCATCGCAATAATAATTTATAATTTTTAGAGATAAATTTATTGCAATAAGAATGGGAAGCCCGTATAACGAGCTTCCCATTCTTATAATAAAATTATCAACATTACATTTTAATAGTTTCTTATTTTTAAACAACAAAAAAAGCCACTACCTATTGGCAATGACCTTGCGCCCGGCGACGTCCTACTCTTGC
>NZ_JAWLIR010000027.1:0-3389 GCF_033485195.1 Sporosarcina beigongshangi | reverse complement strand
TCTCATTAATTTAGGTTAGTCCAGAGTGATTCCGCGGTTTTTTTGCGCAAAGAGTGTGTTCCCGCGCGCACAGAAAAGCCCCGCGACAAGTTGCGAGGCTTTTTCGTATTTCATTAAAATAGTAAGTGAGCAACCCCTGCAACGATTGGCAATGCAATCAATGTGCGTAACAAGAAAATAATTAGCAGGTCAAGGAAGTTAATCGGAATTTTGGTACCGAGAATCAATCCACCAACTTCTGACATATAGATTAGTTGGACGACAGAAATCGTCGCAATAACGAATAGTGTCAATTCCGATGTAATGACGCCATCTGCCAAAATAACTGGCAAGAACATATCCGCAAACCCAACAACCATTGTTTGTGCAGCTTCTTGTGCTTCTGGAATGCCGAGAACGGACAGAATCGGTTCGAACGGTTTCCCTAAAAATGTGAAGATGCTTGTGTATTCAGCAAGAATAAGGGCAATTGTTCCGAACGCCATAACGACAGGCGCAACCCCAATCCACATATCGAATACATTTTTCATGCCGTCTTTGGCGACGTGGCCAAGGGATCGGTTTTTATCAGCCGTTTCAAGTGCTTTTTCAAGACCATGGCTAATGACATTGTATCCTTCAGGAAGCTTCTCCTCGTCGCCCGTAAATGGCCTTTCATCGATATACTCAACCTTCTTGCCAGCGAGTGGATAAATCCTTGGCATAATCACTGCAAGAACTAATCCTGTGAATACAACCGTTCCATAAAACGGCAGGAAATATTTAGACATGCCGACTGTATCAATAATAACGAGCGAAAACGTAATGGACACAACCGAGAAGGTCGTTCCAATAATCGCGGCTTCTTTTTTTGTATAGAAACCATCTTCGTATTGTTTACTTGTCAATAAAACCCCGATTGTTCCATCCCCAATCCACGATGTTAGAGCATCAATGGAAGAACGACCTGGTAATTTGAATACAGGACGCATAACTTTTACCATCATTGTTCCGAAAAACTCTAGTAGTCCGAAATTCAATAGTAGAGGTAATAATAATCCTGCAAATAAGAAAATAGTAAATAAGAATGAAACCAGCCCATCTGGTGCAAGAAGTAATCCGCCAGTGTTTTCATTCCAAACAGCTTCTGGTCCTACTTGGAATGTCACCATGATGGCGAATACTGCTCCCACAACACGAGTGATTGTCCAGAATGGTGATACTTTAAATAAATTCATAGTAAATGATGGCTTGGCGTGATCCGCTCTTACAAATAAGAATAATAGCGATCCCAGTGCAGCGATGATAATAATAATCATAGCGGTCATTGGCATTGCAGGTTCAAGTGCGACTGACAAAATGTCTGCGAATTTGGCAATCGGTACTTTCCAATCTTCTCCGAACTTTAACGGAATCATGAACAGAACGACCCCAAGAATTGATGGTATTAAAAAATAAAGCCATGTAGATAAAGAAAACTTTTTCATATGCATCCCCCAATGTATAACAAATCAATATGTATAAAATGAATATTTATACATATTAACCTGTTTATTTTCCTTTGTAAATAGAGTATATCTTATTTCTATTTTTCGGTCTATTCTTTATTATAAAAAAACCGTGGAAATGGGGATTTTAATTTTAAGTATCTAAATAAATCCACTAAGAATCGACTTTTTCAGAAGTCCTTTTTTTTAAAAAAGAGACTTAAAATGATTGAGGGACTATCAAAATGCTGATGCTATCATTGCAGTTTGATAGTCAGAGTAGTAATGTAAACGCTTTAAAACAGTTGGTTTTCATTAGTTATTGGACACGACTAGCTTTTAAAAAATAGAATGTGGGGATGTGGAGATATTATAGACTGTATATATACAGAAGAAATTTTACAATGGATGAATATGTATGCGATAAATGTACTATTAATTCATAAAATATGCAATTTTGTTATGAAAAAGTAATATGAAGATTCCTATTTATTGATAAATAAAAGAAGTTCAGAAGGCTATCTCCCTCTGAACTTCTTCATTAATAAGGTATAGATGTCTTTTGTAATTGAGTGACTTGTTGTTACTCGAAATCCTTTTGCCAATTGTACGTATAGAAACGTTCATTATTGAGCCATTTTAACGCGTCAGGATCTTGTGCAGCCAATTTCTCTTCCATTTCTTTCATCATCCAAACTGTTTGCGATGCATGAGCGTTCAGCGTAGCAATTTTTTTGTCACTGACAGCTGATACGTCGTGAATCACATCTGGTTCGCCAAGCACTTCAACTGTATTATTTGAAAAAGCGATTGTATAGACGATAGGGCGCTCGGTTTCAGCAATGCGTCTCACAGCACGAATGACTGCGCGTGCAGATGCATCATGGTCAGGATGAACGGACAAACCGGGATAGAACGAAATAATGAGCGAAGGATTCGTTTCTTCGATTAAATCGGTCATCAGTTGAATCATTTTTTCATCATCTTCAAATTCAATTGTCTTGTCGCGCAATCCCATCATACGTAAGTCGTCGAGTCCCATCGCTTCACAAGCTTTTTGGAGTTCACCTTTACGAATTTGTGGCAACGTTTCACGGTTGGCGAATGGTGGGTTACCGAAGTTCCGTCCCATCTCACCAAGTGTTAGACATGCATAGGTGACGGGAACGCCCATCTCTCGGTACGATGCAATTGTGCCGGACACACCGAAAGCTTCATCATCCGGATGAGGGAATACAACGAGTACGTGACGTTCTTTTTTTATCATCAAAAAGGCCTCCTTAATATGTGAACGGTGTCTCGCTTATTTCAAGCGCGACCGCAAGCTTTCCTTCTGGATCAAGCCCAGCCATTAGTAGTCTACCGTGTTCGTCGAGCTTATAATGCGTAATACCTTGTGCGTAAATCCAACCAGATGGTAGTTTTAAACCGATTCGATGTGGCGATTCACCGGTGACTTTCCCCAATTCGAATTTAACAACGACATTACGAATAAATGCACCCACATTAAAAAAACCTTCATTGAAATGAGAGGCATATGAGCCATTTGTTGTTTCAAGATGAATGTAGACATCTTTATTGGCGAAGGAAGTGATAAGTTCCTGTAAATGAATTTGTTTTACTATTTCCATAAATAATCCTCCTCGTACACTGTAACTGTGCTTCTTCACTAGTATATAGAAAAGAAGTATTGAATGCGATTGACGCGGCTTGGCGAGAGGGAGGAGAGTTCAACTGATTATCTGGTTATGCGGAAGTGTCCAAGGAAAAGTAACAAGTGTGCAACTAAATCTTAGGAGTGTCCAACCAAAGTGGGAAAGAGTGCAACCAAGCTGAGAGTGTGCAACCAAATCTGAGAAGTGTCCAACGAAAATAGGAAAGTGTGCAACCAAGCTGAAAGTGTCCAACGAAAAGTGGAAAGTC
>NZ_JAWLIR010000026.1:0-72596 GCF_033485195.1 Sporosarcina beigongshangi | reverse complement strand
GAGAGTTCAACTGATTATCTGGTTATGCGGAAGTGTCCAAGGAAAAGTAACAAGTGTGCAACTAAATCTTAGGAGTGTCCAACCAAAGTGGGAAAGAGTGCAACCAAGCTGAGAGTGTGCAACCAAATCTGAGAAGTGTCCAACGAAAATAGGAAAGTGTGCAACCAAGCTGAAAGTGTCCAACGAAAAGTGGAAAGTCTCCAACGAAACCAGTGAAGTGTGCAACGAAATCGGAAAAGTGTCCAACGAAGCAGAAAGTGTCCAACAAAAAAGTGGAAAGTTTCCAACGAAACCAGTGAAGTGTGCAACGAAATCGGAAAAGTGTCCAACGAAGCAGAAAGTGTCCAACAAAAAAGTGGAAAGTTTCCAACGAAACCAGTGAAGTGTGCAACGAAATCGGAAAAGTGTCCAACGAAGCAGAAAGTGTCCAACCAAAAGTGAAAAGTCTCCAACGAAATCGGGCAAGTGTCCAACGAAAAGTGAAATGACTCCAACGAAAAAACGCCAAGAGGATATTGCAAAATCCCCTGGCATTTCTCTATTGTATTACACTTCAGTTGTCGTAATTGCTGGTGCGTCAAAACGGTTTTTTGCGCCGTGCATGACAGGTCCGACATATTCGTTTAGCTTCCAGCCGTTGGCAATTGCGGCGGAGACGAATTTTTTCGCTTCCAATACAGCTTCTTTCACTGCTAAACCATTTGCGAGATTCGCTGTGATGGCTGCTGCAAACGTACAGCCTGCACCGTGATTATAATGTGTTGTAGTCTTTTCTGCTTCGAGCAGTGTGAACGTTGTACCATCGTAAAATAGGTCTACCGCTTTAGCATGCTCAAGCTGCTTGCCGCCTTTGATGACAACGTTACGAGCGCCTAGTGAATGGATTTTCGCCGCGACTGTTTTCATATCCTCAATCGTTTTAGGTGTTTTTGTTCCTGCAAGCTGTCCTGCTTCGAACAAGTTTGGTGTGACGATTTCTGCTTTTGGTAGAAGGAACTCCACCATTGCGCCAACTGTACCAGGGTTCAGTACTTCATCTTCGCCTTTGCAAACCATAACTGGGTCGATGACAACATGGTCAAGACCGGACTCTGCAATCGCGCTACCCGCAATTTCAATGATTTCCTCCGTGCTAAGCATACCTGTTTTAATAGCATCGATGCCTGTCGAAAGAGCTGTTTTAATTTGCGCCTTCAAGACATCAACAGGTAATGAATACACGCCGTGAGACCAGCTATTGTCTGGGTCCATCGTGACGACGACAGTAACAGCCGTCATGCCATATGTTCCATGCTCCTGGAATGTTTTTAAATCGGCCTGAATTCCAGCACCGCCTGATGTATCGGAACCTGCGATTGTTAAAGTTTTTTTCAACGTCATAATTGAAGTCTCCTTTTGTTTGGAATGAATTATGAATGTAATCTTATCAAATAACTCCAAAATTACAAAGGTGGAATGTCTTCAGCAGTCATCATTTTAATAATGGAATACGTGAGAAGCATTGCAATCAGGAATACCACGACAGCACTTATGAAATGGGTGTTTATCATCAGCCCGACAGCAAGTGCGACAAGCACGAGGATTCCACTACCAAACAGAATAAGGAAAATAACGAGCCCGATATTTTTAGAGCGTTCAGGTATGTTTTCGCTTTGCTTTGCAGCAGCTGCTATTTTTTTGATTTTTTCTCGTAATTGTATATCTGCCATATGCATCTCTCCCTCAGACAATCGTACCATGTCTTTCTAGTTGTTTGCACCGCAACTTTCCTATAATGTAAACGTATAAGATAGTGTCGAAAGAAGTGGAAAAGAGGGATGATATGAAAAAAGGAAAGAAAACGGATGATAGAGAGCAGTTGTTAAAAGAATTACAAGCTGCTCAAAAGGAATCAGCGGTGACGGTGGATGAAGTCAGTGACCGACCATTTGGCTTTTGGCGGGCTGGGAAACTATTCTTTTCAGTATGGAAAAAATCATTTATAGTCATCGCGTTGCTGATTATATTACTCATTGTCAGTTTACCGTTTATCACATTTTTTATACTTAAACAAGGTAGCACATATACGGAACAGAAGGGTGCGTTTTTAGAGCAAATCCAAGAATTGAACGAGCTTGCCACAGCGGAGGCTTATACGAAAGTCATTCTTGAGCGCGAAGATAATAAGTTGTTTGGACAAAGCATCGGACTTAATTTGCCAGGCACGAAACGCCAGCTGCTAGTTGTCATTCCGGGATCCGTAAAGGCGGGCGTCAACATGTCTGGTTTGACAGAAAAAGATGTTGTGATTGATGAAGAGAATAAAACGGCCAAGCTGACATTACCGCCTGCAACTTTTTTAGGTGGGGCAGAAATTTATTTTGATAAAGTAGAAGTATACTCCTATGAAGGGCTTTTCCGTGAAAAAGCGGATATCAAAGAGGGCTATGAGATTGCTGAGGAAGCGAAAGAGCTGATATTGGAAGAAACGGTGGGACAAGGCGTGCTAACGATGGCGCAACAGAATGCCGAAAAGACGCTGCGGGAAATGTTTTCATTCGCAGGGTATGATGTGACAATTGAGTTTAAGGACAAGATGAATGATGAATAAAAAGATTTTCGGTAATGACTGGGATACAGTGTTGCAGGAAGAATTTACGAAACCGTATTATGTGAAGTTGCAACAATTTCTTGAAAAAGAATATGAAAAGCAAACGATTTATCCACAAATGGATGATGTTTGGACGGCTTTTCAATACACACTGTTCAATGAGGTGAAGGTTGTCATTTTAGGACAAGATCCGTATCACGGACCTGGACAAGCGCATGGGTTGAGCTTTTCTGTGCAGCCAGGCGTGAAAATTCCGCCAAGTTTGCGCAATATGTTTAAGGAGCTGTCGGCAGATATTGGTTGTGCGATTCCCGAAAGTGGAACGTTGACTGGCTGGGCGCAGCAAGGTGTACTCATGCTGAATACGGTGTTGACCGTGCAGCAAGGACAAGCTCATTCACATCGTAAGCAGGGGTGGGAAACATTTACGGATGGGGTCATTCGGAAGTTGTCAGAACGAGAAAAGCCGATTGTGTTCGTTTTATGGGGGCGCCCTGCACAGGAGAAGAAAAAGCTGATTGATTTATCACGACATGCGGTAATCGAATCGGTTCATCCCAGCCCACTTAGCGCAAGTCGTGGATTTCTTGGCAGTCGTCCGTATTCGGCGACTAATGAGATTTTAAAGTCGTGGGATGAAGGGATGATTGATTGGAGTAGAACGGGTGGAGTGCTTTAATTTACACGTCTACCGTGATAAAGTGGAAATGAATAGAGGTGACCGAAATGGCTGTCAATTGTTTTCAATGCCAGCATTTCTTTGTAACTTGGGACCGGCGAAATCCGCGTGGATGTAAGGCGTACGAGTTCAAAACACGGGAATTGCCGTCGGTCGTCGTGAAGCGATCATCTGGCATGGATTGTTTGAAATTTTTACAAAAGAAGGGGGATGTGAAACGGTGATTTCATATGACCGCATCATCTCAGAAATGGAACGCCAATTGGGCGTGGCGAAGCGTGCAATTGATGAGCGCACCATGCGTGAGGCTTTGTCGGCAATTAGGTCACTCTGTGAAGTTGCGATTGGCGAAAATAGTGCTAGGCAAGAAGAGAAGATTGTCCCGAAAACGATTATAGCACCCGATGTACAGTCCATATCTTCATTAGAAGGAAAGCCGCTTGTGGAAGATGATGCAAACGGTGGCTCGTTATTTGATTTTTGATTGATTCATAACAAGAAAGTAGGAAAAAACAATGCCATTTTTCATTATCGCAGGTGCTGTCAACGCAGCAATTGCTGTCGCGCTCGGTGCGTTTGGTGCACACGCACTAAAGGAAAAGCTCTCTGAACATTATTTAGCTATTTGGGAAACGGCTGTCCAGTATCAAATGTTTCATGCAATTGGACTGCTTGCTGTCGGAATCCTCATGAGCTCATCGCTGCTCGGCGCATCGACACAGTTAACATGGGCGGGTTATTTACTGCTTGCAGGCATCATCATATTCTCAGGTAGCTTATATGTATTGAGTCTATCAGGAATCGGTATACTCGGCGCTATCACGCCAATTGGCGGCGTTGCATTCATCGCAGGTTGGATTATGTTGATAATCGCAGCGGTTAAATATACAAACTAATATTGAACAATGAACACAAAAATCTTCCGTGAGCCCTACTAGGCAGACGGAAGATTTTTTATCTTCATTCGGCAGAAGACCCCAACCTCTATAGGGGAGATGAATGCGGTTTTGTATCCCTATTCAGCAGGTGTCATAACACCTACCGGATCAAGATAAAGCCTCCGGCGTAATTGATTCAAGCTTGAGGGAAATAGTTTATTTTACCCGTAAACTCTGCGTAATCAAAATAAATCATAGGGAATAGGAATTCATGGCCGGTTGCTGTTTCGTTTAGGATGACGTGGTCGCGACCGGCAGCTACGACAGTTCCAACAATGCGTTTTGTATTCACGCCAGACTCTAGTGCATGTTCAAAGGAGAAATTAAAGATACCGGGTTGACCAATGTTCAGCCGTAAAATGTTTTCGATGTATGACTGCTCGCGTGCGGGTGGCCCTGGGAGTGGCCCGACAGACATGCCAGGACTAGGAGGTCTTCCGCCGTTTGGAATTGTGACTGGTGGCGGTGTGATATGTTGATTTTGATAGGTAGGGTTCCAATAATATTGGACCATTTCTTCATCCTTTCAGATTGTGATTTAGATAGTTTTAAACGGTAGGGCAGTCTGCTACTGTCGGTGAAAAGAAACAGTGTGACTTAAATCTGCCAGTATTCCATTGGCCATACCATTGTGCGGGACATTCGCCGGCTGGCATGAAAAACCATAAGGACCGCTCGCCAGGGGTGAAGCGTTCCCCGTTAATCACTCGTCTTGCAAGATTTCTATCCATTTCGCGTGCTCGCTGATAAAAATAACTTTTTGTCGTCGCTTCAAAGCCGCCGGGACGCTGGAATACCATCTCTTCCAAATTACGAATGTCTCTGAAATCTAGACAATCTGCAAGTACACGGTTTACGCCAACATTACCGACCAAGAGCATTCCTAATTGACCATCGCCCTCTGCTTCCGCCCGCATGAGCCGTGCCAGCATATCCAATTGAGCCTCGTTATATTTTACCACCGCCACGAAATAACCCCCTTGGGGAATCATATGCAGTGTATGCCTCATAAATGCCTACTGACAGAAAAAACCGTTCAACTGAACGCGGTCAGTTGAACGGTTGGATGTGGAATTACTTACAAATTGAAAAACTCCGCTTTTTTATCGCCCTCTAAAATCGTACCGACAAAGAATGAGCCGAACTCCGCATAGCGAGCACTTACTTCATCAAAACGCATTTCATAGATCAATTTTTTGAACTGTAGAACATCATCTGAGAACAATGTGACAGCCCATTCGTAGTCGTCAAAACCGACAGAACCAGAAATGATTTGCTTCACTTTCCCTGCATAACTACGGCCTATTAAACCGTGATCGCGCATTAATGCTTTACGTTTGTCCATATCAAGTGTGTACCAGTTCACGTCACCATCACGCTTTTTATCCATTGGATAGAAGCAGATATATTGGCTGCGTTGTAGCTCAGGATACAAACGTCCACGAACGTATGGGTTTTGGTAAGGGTCTTCAGTAGACTCGCCTGCCAGATAGTTCGACAATTCAACAACGGACACATAAGAGTATGCTGGAATTGTAAAATCAGCGATTGCGAGTTTATTAAATTCTGTTTCAAGTGCTTGGATTTCGTCCATTGTTGGACGTAATGTCATCAGCATGAAATCTGCCTTTTGACCAACTACTGTATAAAAAGCATGTGCGCCTGTTTTTTCATCATCTGCTTGTTGGAGTTTTTCGAGATAGACAAGAAATTCCTCCACTGCTGCTTGGCGTTGCTCTGGTGAAATCCGTTTCCATGATGCCCAGTCCATTGTGCGTAAATCGTGTAGTACGTACCAGCCATCCAGTGTTTGTGCTGCTTCAATCATATGAAATCAAACTCCTTCATCATGAATTTACTTCTCAATCGAGTGTAGCATAGTTGGATGAGAAAACGCTGTTGAAATGTGTCGTTGTCACGAATTTGACATGAAGTGTCCTACTGTTATCGACGACTTAAGTCGTGTATGCTAAGTGTATAAGATAGCGAAGAAAGGTGATAGAGATGACAAATCTTTTTACGAACATTCAAGATAGCTTACGTGACCATGAAAAAACGATTATTTTACCTGAAGGAACAGATGCACGCGTACTAGAAGCGGCGTCGCGACTTCAGACTGAAGGACTTGTGAAACCTATATTGCTTGGCAATGAAGTAGAAGTGATACAAGCGGCAAGTGTAGCAGCAATAGATATTTCAGCAATAACAATTATTGATCCGGTGAAGGCACCTTATTTCGAAGAGCTTGCTGAAAAGTTCGTTGAACGCCGCAATGGAAAAGCTACTTTGGAGCAAGCGCGCGAGCAATTGAAGGATGTCAATTACTTTGGCACGATGCTGATTTTCACAGGGCGTGCAGATGGACTCGTCAGCGGTGCTGTCCATTCGACAGCAGACACAGTGCGTCCAGCACTTCAAATTATTAAAACGAAGCCGGGCATTTCAAGGACAAGCGGAGCGTTTATTATGATGAAGGGCGAGGAGCGCCTAGTCTTTGCAGATTGTGCGATTACAGTTGCACCGACAGCGCAAGAGCTAGCGGAAATTGCAGTGGCTAGTGCGAAAACGGCACAATCCTTCGGCATTGACCCACGCGTCGCGATGTTGAGTTTTTCGACGAAGGGTTCAGCTGTCACACCAGAAACGGAGAAGGTAGCAGAGGCAGTGGCAATCGCCAAAGAAATTGCACCCGATTTACCACTGGATGGTGAATTTCAATTTGATGCGGCCTATGTACCAGAAATTGCTGCCAAAAAAGCCCCAGGTTCAATTATTCAAGGGGATGCCAATGTCTTCGTCTTCCCATCACTTGAAGCAGGGAATATCGGCTATAAATTAACAGAGCGCCTCGGTGGCTACGAGGCGATTGGACCGATTTTGCAAGGATTGAATGCACCAGTCAACGACCTATCCCGCGGTTGTTCGGCAGACGATGTTTACAAGCTAGCCCTTATCACTGCGGCACAAAGTCTATAAGTAGGAGAATTTCAAATGGCACACTATGAATCATTGTTACAAATTCCACAATGGCGCCTCATAGATGAATCTATGACAGCGCGCACTCGTTCTGCGTTAGAGTCTTTCGCTGCGGACGATACGCTTTGTCAGCTCGTCGGACAACAAATGAGTAGTCCAACTGTGCGCACATGGGTGCATGACAAAACTGTCGTTCTCGGCATTCAAGATCATCGTCTTCCGCATATCGCAGAAGCCATTCCGATGCTTGAGAATGCAGGGTACAACGTCATTGTGCGTAACTCGGGTGGTCTCGCAGTCGTACTTGATAATGGAGTATTGAATATATCCCTTGTGTTATCGGAACGCGACGGTGCTATCGACATTCCGGCAGGCTACGAAGCGATGCTGGCATTCGTTCGTAAACTCTTTCCGGAGGCAGGTGACCGTATCGAGGCTTATGAAATTGTTGGCTCATACTGTCCTGGCTCATACGATCTTAGCATTGGCGGGCGTAAATTCGCCGGTATTTCACAGCGGAGATTGCGCCAAGGTATCGCTGTGCAAGTCTATTTATGCATCGAAGGCAGCGGGGCTGAACGGGCTGAATTGATTCGAGACTTGTATGAGATTGGTTTGCAGGGGGCAGAGACAAAGTTCAGTTACCCGGTTATCAAGCCTGAAGTGATGGCCTCTCTCGCACAATTACTAGAGCTGCCGCTTACCGTCAATGATGTCGTCATTCGTCTGCAGCTGTTGCTGCGCGAGCTCGCCGAAGAAGTAGAAATGGGCGGCTTCAAACCGGAGGAAATGGAACTCTACACATTTTATTTAAATCGTGTAGTTGAACGTAATCAAAAAATGTTGGTGCATGAGTGACAAAAGTGTCGTTATGATTGAACTAAACAACGTTTTTGCCGAAGTATTTAACGTTATCGCAAAACTAAACAACGTTTTTGCTGAAGTATTCAACGTTATCGTAAAACTAAACAACGTTCTCCCTAATCAGCCGCAAGAAAAAACCGCCAATCAGTGATTGATTGGCGGTTCTTTGCTGACCAGGTTACCGTTTTGCTCCATCGTAAAGACAGGAGCAGTGCGATCTGTTTCGTCTTCGAGTGTTACGAGACGGCGGGCACGATTCATAATTTGAACGAATTGCTCATAATCAGAGCGTAGTGTTTTGTTTTCCTGTTGAAGCTTTTCGATTTCTTTTTCAAGCCTATCCGACTTATCGGTGGCGATTTTGGCGGTTTGTCTCCAACGCAATGACTCGCTATCGCCAACGCCTGTGTGATGCATTCGGACGAGGTAGGCAATAACTGTATCGAGCGATAATGCCGATAAAGGAACGGCTGTCATTTGGTCTTCTTGATTCCCCTGAGAAGGGCTATACAATTGCTGTCCACGTCGTTTGAAATCCTTGCCAAGGACACGAATGGCTTGCTTACGCTCTTTTTTTGCATCAACTAGCTCTTTTTCATAGTCCTGTCTGACGACGGCATTCCACCTGAATCCACAAGCAGCAGCAGTTCGGTTGAGCGCATCGCCGACTTCCTCAAAGGCGCTTAGCTGTGTGCTCCCCTCACGAACATGTCGCAACACCGTCTCTGCCAATAAAATATCGTTCTCTTCAATCCAAGCATCCTGTCTAACTTTCACCATTTCCGTGCCTCCTACCATATGTTCATAGTTTCTTTCTACGATCAGTGTGGACAGGGTTGCTCTATTTTATTCATAAGGAAAAAAGCATTCTATCTTTTATTTCATTCAAATGATTCTTTTTCCATCTTCCAACCAGGAGCAGGATTGACTATACTAAGAATATTGAGTTGATTTGAAACTACGCAGTGGCGTAATTGATTGGAGGTGCATGATGGATTACAAAGATGAAAAACTAATCGAAGAAAAAGTTTTCAAAGACCCGGTGCACCGCTATATCCATGTGCGCGACAAAGTCATTTGGGACGTAATTGGTACAAGCGAATTCCAACGTCTTCGCCGGATTCGGCAGCTTGGGACGACTTATCTTGTGTTTCACGGTGCAGAACATAGTCGGTTCCATCATTCACTAGGTGTCTATGAAATCGTTCGACGCATCATTGATGATGGTTTTAGTCATAGACCCGAATGGAACAATGAGGAACGACTTGTCACATTATGCGCAGCGCTGTTACATGATCTTGGACATGGTCCGTTTTCGCATGCATTTGAAAAGGTATTCAATCTCGATCACGAACAATTTACACAAGCCATTTTGCTAGGCGATACGGAAGTGAATGGTGTACTCCGATGTGTGGCACCTGATTTCCCGCAAAAAGTAGCGGATGTTATCGGAAAAACGTATCCAGATAAGCTTGTGATCAGCCTTATATCCAGCCAAATTGACGCGGACCGAATGGATTATTTACAGCGGGATGCTTATTTTACCGGTGTATCATACGGGCATTTTGATATGGAGCGTATTTTGCGTGTCATGCGACCAGCAGAAGAACAAGCAGTCATTAAATATAGCGGGATGCACGCCGTGGAAGATTACATCATGAGCCGTTACCAAATGTATTGGCAAGTTTATTTTCATCCTGTATCACGCAGCGCAGAAGTCATTTTGACGAAAATTTTACATCGCGCAAAGCATTTACACGATGAGGGTTATATTTTCAAACAAGAACCGACCCATTTTCGTTCGTTTTTTGATCGGACATTCGAACTGGAGGATTATATAGCACTCGATGAAAGTATTTTATTGACCTATTTTCAGATTTGGATGAAGGAAGAGGACGCGATTCTCTCAGATCTTTGCTATCGGTTTATTAACAGAAGGCTCTTCCAATATGCAGAATTCGACCCAGCGACGGAATACCGGAAAATTGGTGAGCTGGAACAATTGTTTAAACAGGCAGGCATTGATCCAACTTATTATCTTGTCGCAGATTCATCGTCAGATTTACCGTATGATTTCTATCGCCCAGGTGAAGAAAATGAGCGTCTACCGATCTACCTGCAAATGCCAAACGGCGACTTGAGCGAGTTATCACGGTCATCGGATATCGTAGATGCGATTTCGGGTAAAAAACGAACAGATCATAAAATCTATTTCCCGGAAGACTTGTTGAATGAAGGGAAAGACCAAAATCCGTTATACAGAAAAATTTTACATATATTAGAAGGGTAGAAGGGAGTGGTTCTCTTGTTGCAGGAGCATGCCAAGATTGTGCAATTCATTTCAATTGCGAATGAAGTGAAGGGTAGAAAAAAGATACAAAAAATGATTTATATCGCAAAAAAGATGAATTTCCCGTTTGCAGAAAAATATGAACTGCATATGTATGGTCCTTATTCAGAGGAATTGACGCTACGTATAGAGGAACTATGCGCGATGGGTTTTCTGGCGGAACAATGTGTGGACAAGGGCTCGTATGTTCAATATAGCTATACAACGACGGAGGAAGGGACAAGTTTTCTTGAAACAGCCAAAACTCCGCATGAAACACTAGCAGTTTGTGTAGATATGATGAATGGTAAAAGCTCGAGGTTCCTTGAACTAGTATCGACATTGCTCTATTTCGATCACCTCGATAAGAATGAGCAGATAGCAAAAGTGCACATTGTAAAAAGTAAGTTGAACTTCTCTGAGCAGGAGATGTCGGATGCATTCGACTTCATCGCTGAACTGCAACGCTGTTCTGTGCAATGAAATAAGGCTGTCCCATTTGAACTCGAAAATGGGACAGCCTATTTTTAATGAAGAATTATTGATCACTAAAACGTTTTCCAGCGACAGCATAATGATTTGTTGGCATTTCTTCGATAAAGACGACAACGTTTTCGACAGGCGCGCCAGTTGTTTCAGCAACAGCCTCCGTTACTTTTTCGCAAAGTGCGCGTTTTTGCTCCTCTGTACGACCTTCCAACATCTTTACAGTTACATAAGGCATTCCAGTTCCCCCTCTCCGCATATATTCGGTATAGTGTATATACTACCAGAGTTGGAGGGGTAACGAATGACGAATGAGCAAAAACCGAAACAAAAAATGGGTTTCACTATAATAAAAGATGATCCGACCGATGGACATAAAGGATTCGGAATTGGATCATTGTCGTTAGAAAACGTGTCGCCTGTCATTATTGACGTTGATGAAGGGCTTGCCAAGATTGAAATTGGGGCCATGCACGCAAGAAGTGATACGGAGCGCGGCATTAAATTCACACTGAACCGTGAGGACTCGGCTGGCGGTAAACCGTACTGGCTCGTCTGGGTGACGATTGATTTTAAAGAAGATGGTCCTTATTACGCAGGTGTCACAGCTTGTGAAATGGTCGTGAATCGTGAAAAACGTCGCGGCTATAAAGTGCTAGCGGATCACGTCAACCGAATGGATAAGTCGATGAAGCGCCATATTATGGTTGATAATATGGATGATAAATCTAAAAAAATTCTTGCAGATTTTCTTTCAGGCCATAATAAAGAGATGTGGGAGCGCAGTGAAGCGAAGTTACATGCTGATCTCGGTGTAGAATCGCCAGAATTATGAACAATCTGTGACAGTTTTCGCATAGTTCCCTTTCGGAGGTTGAATGTCCGACTGAAAGGAAGTACACTAAAAATATAGCTTGTACTTGTAAGCTAGGACAACCGGAATGGTGCATTTTCTAACAAGTATCGTATCAAACAAACCCAAGCGCGATATAGTATTTGGCAGGATGGCCTGGACGGTAAAAAAGCTTTCTTCCCTTGAATGATTTCAAGAGAAGAAAGCTTTTTTGATTGTCAGTCGAACAGTGTCCAACGAAATCGTCCAAGTGTGCAACCATTTCGCGCGAGTGTGCAACAAACGTTGTGGTTTCCAACGAAATCAGTAAAGTGTGCAACGAAATCGTCCAAGTGTGCAACCATTTCGCGCAAGTGTGCAACAAACGTCGCGGTTTCCAACAAAATCAGTAAAGTGTCCAACGAAATCGCCAAAGTGTGCAACAACCGTTGTGGTTTCCAACGAAATCAGCCAAGTGTGCAACCATTTCGCGCAAGTGTGCAACAAACGTCGCGGTTTCCAACAAAATCAGTAAAGTGTTCAACGAAATCGCCAAAGTGTGCAACAACCGTTGTGGTTTCCAACGAAATCAGCCAAGTGTGCAACCATTTCGCGCAAGTGTGCAACAAACGTCGCGGTTTCCAACAAAATCAGTAAAGTGTTCAACGAAATCGCCAAAGTGTGCAACAACCGTTGTGGTTTCCAACGAAATCAGCAAAGTGTGCAACCATTTCGCGCAAGTGTGCAACAAACGTCGCGGTTTCCAACAACCTCCGTAAAGTGTCCAACGAAATCGCCAAAGTGTGCAACAACCGTTGTGGTTTCCAACGAAATCAGCAAAGTGTGAAACCATATCGCGCAAGTGTGCAACAAACGTCGTGGTTTCCAACAAAATCATCAAAGTTTCACTGACTCACTCAAAAAACGAAAACGGAAATAGTTCGAGCTTATCGCTGTCACCTTCGCCAGATGATCGCTGCTCTCTCAACGTTTTGTCTGTGCACAATCTTTGAGGCATATCCTTCTCCTTGACGTAAACGAGCCGCTGTTTTTCGCACTCATTTACCGCGATGCCGCCTGTTTCCACATCGACGATGACTCCATTAACTCCTTCTGGGGGGATGAATGGCTCGGCCGGCTTACCGCTATGCACTGTTTCCATGAAATCAATCCATATTTTTTTGGAAGCAGCTTTATCCTGCGCATCGGCTAACTGTTTACCAACGTCAAAGCCTGTCCAAATTCCCGCTGTTAGCGAAGGTGTGAAGCCGATTAAGTATTGATCAGAAATCGTTGATCCGGATTTCGCCGCATAGGGCCGTGTCTGTTTTTGACGCATGGAAAGTCCCGTGGAGGAAGAATAATCATTGAATACAGGGTCGAACATGCCTGTCATTAAATGGGTAAGAACAGATGCATCCTGTTCAGAAATTACATGCTTCTTGCTTTGTTTTGGATGCTCGTACACCGTTTTGCCCTCGGAATCTGCAATGGATAGAATCGTCATCGGTTTAATTTCGGTGCCACCTGATGCAATTCGATTATAAGCGCTTGTCATATCGGACAGTGTGACGTCTGATGTGCCGAGCGCAACAGCAGGTGATTCAGGGAATGTGGCGTCAACGCCCAACCTTTCTGCCATTTTACTAAACTTTTTATAGCCAATTTCTTCGAGCGTTTTGACTGCAAAAATATTATCAGAAATGGCGAGTGCCTGTGCAAGTGAAATAGGATGCCCAGCAAACTTACCGTTAACATTGCTCGGTTCATATGTTGAGCGTCCTTCATCATAAGTGAAGATAGTCTTTTCAGTCGATAAAAATGTGAGTGGATTGAATCCCTCTTCAAGTGCCGCGGCATACAACACAGGTTTCATGGCAGAACCAGGCTGACGCTTTGCTTGTGTTGCTCGGTTAAATGGGCTTTCCGTGTAATCAACCCCACCAACAAGTGACGTGATATAGCCAGTTTCCGGTTCAATAGACATAAAGCCAACTTGTAAATCATTGTCTGGCATCCACTTAGCGATTACTTCCTCCGCACTTTGCTGGTGATGTGGGTCCAATGTTGTGCGGATAGTCCAGCCACCTTCAGCAGGGGAGCGTCCCTTGGCAGTGAGTACTTTTTCTGCTTCTCGCCATACTTCATCCAAAAAGTAGGGTGCAACGCGCTTCGAATCTGCCCATTCACGTGTCTTCAATGTAATTTGTTCAAGATTTGCCCGCTCTTCTTGCCGTGCAGTAATGTATCCCTGTGCTTCCATAAGAGAAAGGACAAGCGTTTTCCGCTCCTCCGATCTTTCCGGATTTTCGATAGGTGAATAAATCGAAGGTCCCTTGGCAATCGCTACGATGACGGCAGATTCTTCTAGCGTCAAATCTTTCGCAGGCTTTCCAAAATAAAATTTGCTAGCTGCCTCGACACCATACATACCATGGCCAAAATAAACGGTATTCATATAGCCTTCTAAAATAACATCTTTGTCATAAAATATTTCCATTCGGTACGCGTAGAGTGCCTCGTCAAATTTCCGTTTCCATGTCTTTTCAAACGTTAAATATAAATTTTTAGCGTATTGCTGGGTAATTGTGCTAGCTCCCTCGACTTTGCGTCCAGCCTTGGCATCCTTCAGCAAAGCTCCTGCAATCCGTCGGTAATCAAAGCCATTATGGCTGTAAAAATTTTTATCTTCCGTCGCAATGACCGCATCAATTAGAAAGGGAGACATATCGTCAAGATCAACCCAATAACGCCGCTCAGCTGTGAAGCGATCGCCAATTTGTTTGCCATTCTTATCGAGAAAGACGGAAGCTTTTGGCACGCTTAAAGAAGGCGCTCCCGTTACCTGCGCATATAAGCGAAGCAATAAGAAAACGGTTAGCACCGCCGTTAGCATCGTAACGGAGAGCAGTAGTAGCCGCTTGATAGCTTTGCGTCTCTTTACCTTTTTTAAATACACTACCCGTTGCATACAATCCCGTCCCGTCGATGTTGTTAAGTGTAGTATGTGACGCATGGAAAGAGATTAAACGGGGTGAACATAAAAACATCGATCGCTATAGATAGATTGAAATCTAGCAAGGAAACAGGATATAATAAAAAGATGTACTTAAGAAAAGCGCAGGGCGCCTGCTAGACGCGACAAGCGCTGGAAGACTTGCTGATAAAGGTGCTTTTTGCCTTTATCAGCAAGTCTGAAGCGACTCGAGCGACTGGCGCCTGGAGTCTAGACAAAAGGAAAAGGACGGTGAGCGTATGGAAACGCAGGATAGAGTACGCAAGGTGGATATCCAGCTCCATTCGTCAATCCGACATCCCGGACAGGATCAGGAGAGCTATGAGATGAACCTAGCTGGTCAGCTCATTGAGAAAAAAGGGATCCATTACTTGAAATATGAAGAGGAACAAAATGGTCAACTTGTTTTGACAACGGTCAAAATGGGTGCGAAGGACGCACTGATCTTCCGTAGTGGCGCAGTCAAGATGCGGTTGCCTTTCATTTCAAAAGGTGAACGGCCAGGAAATTATGGCAATGGTCCTGCGTCATTTAATTTACTCGTCAAAACGACTCACCTTGATTTTAATGAACAGCTAGGGCGATTCCATGTCGCATACGAGCTACATGCAGAAGGATCTTTACTCGGGACATACGAATTGACCATTACATATACGGAGGGAATATTATGAACGCAGTAGAACAAATTGAGCAGGAAGTGAAATCGGCATTGCGCGCAGCGGTTATTGCGGCAGAGCTTGTAGAAGAGGCAGCAATACCAGACATTATGCTGGAAACACCGAAAAGTAAAGACAACGGAGATTACGCAACGAATATTGCGATGCAGTTGACAAAATTGGCGAAAAAACCACCACGTGCCATTGCAGAAGCGATTTTGGAACACTTAGACACGTCAGCAACATCCATTGAATCGGTTGACATTGCGGGTCCTGGCTTCATGAACATCAAATTAGCAACAGATTACCTAGGCGACATCGTCAAAACGGTTCTTGAGCAAGGTGAAAATTATGGTCGCTCAACCTCTGGTGCCAATGAAAAAATTCAAATCGAATTTGTTTCAGCTAACCCAACTGGCGACTTGCATCTAGGTCATGCAAGAGGTGCGTCACTCGGCGATTCCTTGAGTAATGTCCTTGATTTTGCTGGCTACGATGTCGCGCGCGAATATTATATTAACGACGCTGGTAATCAAATCAATAACCTTGCCTACTCCATTGAAGCGCGTTATTTCCAAGCACTCGGTTTAGACAAAGACATGCCGGAAGATGGCTACCATGGGAAAGACGTTGTAGGCATCGGGGAAGAACTAGCAGCACAATTTGGCGATAAATACGTCAACGTTTCTGAACAAGAGCGCTATGACTATTTCCGTAAGTACGGACTTGATTTTGAATTGGCGAAATTGAAGAAGGACCTCGCAGATTTCCGCGTATCATTTGATGTATGGTTCTCGGAAACCTCATTATATGAAGACGGTAAAATCGATGTCGCACTCGATAAATTGCGTGCAAACGGGCATATTTTTGAAGAAGATGGCGCAACATGGTTCCGTTCAACAACATTTGGAGATGACAAAGACCGTGTGCTCATTAAAAACGACGGCACGTACACGTATTTATTGCCTGACATTGCTTATCATGAAGATAAATTATTCCGTGGCTTTGACAAGCTTATTAACATTTGGGGCGCCGATCACCACGGCTATATTCCGCGGATGAAAGCAGCGATTGAAGCACTTGGCTATGACCGCGATACATTGGAAGTAAGTGTGGCACAAATGGTTCAGCTGTATAAAGACGGCGAGAAATTCAAAATGAGTAAACGGACAGGGAAAGCAGTTACCTTACGTGAGCTCGTAGAAGACGTCGGTTTGGATGCAGTCCGTTACTTCTTCGCTATGCGTTCAGGTGATTCACAAATGGACTTTGACCTTGACTTGGCCATTTCTCAATCCAATGAAAATCCGGTATATTACGCGCAATATGCACACGCACGGATTTCTTCGATTTTGCGACAAGCCGAAGAAACAGGCCTAGCTACATCAGTGGCTAACGTTTCTTTATTGCAAGCTGAAAAAGAATTGGAATTGTTGAAGAAAATTGGAGACTTCCCGAAAGTGGTCAGTGATGCTGCAAGATTGCGCATACCGCATCGTGTCGCGACGTATATTCAAGAACTAGCGGCAGCATTCCATAGCTTCTACAACGCCGAAAAAGTGTTGGACCCTGCAAATCAAGACTTGTCAGAAGCAAGGCTTGCACTCATTACAGCAGCACGCACAACAATTGCCAACGCATTAAAACTAATTGGTGTTTCAGCACCGGAAAAAATGTAACTGGATTGGCCGCTACACTGAGGATATATTTCCTTGGTGTGGCGTTTTTTTGGGGGGGAAAGTAATAATTCGCCTTCGAGCACCAATAACTTTTGTCTCCTCTCGACACCTTCAAAACTTGTAGTATACTAAAAGATATAGAAATTACATAGCCAAACATAAAGGTGCCTCGCCATTAAGAACGAGGTTAAAAGGGAAGTCGGTTGAAGTCCGACACGGTCCCGCCACTGTAAGTGCCAGCTTGTCGTCAAACGATATGCACACAAGTCAGGAGACCTGCCTTTATGAAAAAACCGGTTGCTTACGAGGATAGGCTTGGTGGAAATCGGTGCATTAATGCGTCCGCATTTTTACTAAACATTCCTCCGTACTCATACGGAGGATTTTTATTTGGAACAAAAAAAGGATAGATGAATGCTTTAATTTTTGCGGGAAACGTAGAAATTGAACCTTTTCTGTTCGATACGCCATTCAAAATCTAGACGCAATAACGAAGAAAAGGGGCAATGTGACATGCTACAAGGGGATAATTTAATAGGTGGCAACGGCAAGAAGTCTGAAGTAAAGTCTGTCACATTTGCTGATATGAAAGAAAAAACGACTCCATTTACGGTGACCGTCGATGATTTTACAGTGTCATCGGACTACGTCTCTTTACGGACGGCTGGTCCATTGAAAACAATGTCCTCTGCAGTGCATAATGCGGGAACTGGCTGGTATCGTGCATTTGTCAATCGTCATGTCGACGCCAATTACGCTTACGATGATGCTAAAGCCGAAATGGCTAGTTATTTAGAGCGGCAGGGTTTTCATGGCATGGAGACGGTTGGCATGATGACAGCGGTGATGACAGAACATGTGGAAGTGGAATCGTACCAAGGTGATTTTGGTACGGTTTTAATCGCGGTGACGGCTGGAATTGGCAATGCGGTTGACGTGTCGAAAGCACTTACCCGCGACCGGGAGCAACGCATCGGCACGATTAATACATGGATTATCATCAATGGCACATTATCCGACGAGGCATTTATTCAAGCAATGATTACTGCGACAGAAGCTAAAGCTAAGGCGATGCAAACGGAAGCCATTCAAGACCCACTGACAGGTACTATTGCGACGGGCACGTCAACGGACAGCTTGCTTGTAGCGGCAACGCAGCAAGGCGAATATTTATCCTATGCAGGGCCCATTACGCCACTAGGCAAATTGATTGGTCATGGGGTCTATGATTGTACTGCTCGAGCAATTCGTGCCTATAAACAAGCAAAGGGGTGGACAACGTGATACCTGCACATTTTATTGCGATTGCGATTGGTTTTTTACTGGACCGAATAATCGGTGATCCACAGACCTGGCCACATCCTGTTCGCTGGATAGGAGCGTTTATTTCTAAGCTGACATCCCTTTTGAATAAAGGACGTTTTCGCACTGGGAAAGGGGCACTAACGCTCTTTAGTATAGTCGGAATCGTTTTTATAATGGTCTTCATCATTGTCGCATTCGCTTATCAAATCAATTTATTTGTCGGTATTATTGTGGAAGCCATTCTGATTGCAATTGGACTGGCACAAAAAAGTTTACGTGATGCAGGATTAAGCGTTTACGAGCCGCTTGTTGCGAATGATTTACCGGAAGCGCGTAAAAAATTAGCGTGGATTGTCGGACGTGATACTGACAAGCTACAGGAAAATGACATTGCGCGTGGGGTTATTGAAACAGTATCCGAAAATACGGCAGATGGCATTACGTCACCGTTATTTTGGGCGTTTTTACTCGGTGCCCCAGGCTTATGGTTGTATAAAACGGTCAATACACTTGATTCGATGATTGGTTATAAGGATGAGCGCTATGAAAAGTTCGGCAAATTTTCTGCACGCGCAGATGATGTCTTGAATTTCATTCCGGCGCGGATTACGGGCTTTCTCATTATTTTTTATTCTCCAAATGAAGGCAAGCTAGGCTTGATGAAGCGCTTTGCAGGTTGGAACCGGGATGCTAGGCAACATCCAAGCCCGAACAGTGGTTTTTTAGAAGCGGCGACGGCTTGGCAATTAGGCGTGACGCTAGGTGGAAAAAGTACATATCGTGGCAAGGTATCTGAGCGGCCGGAAATTGGACCAGGCACAGTCCCACTTGCAGCAGCACATATTAAATTGACGATTAGGCAAATGCATATTGTTGCCTTTACTTTTTGGCTAGTCCTCACTGTGATTGGAGTGTTTTTCTATGCAATTGCCTGAACACGGTGCTAACCCACATCATGTCTATGAGCGACTAGGCATTGACTTGCCAGCGCGTGTATTGGATTTTAGTGAGAATGTGAATCCGGCGGGTCCACCGCAAGCAGTTCGTGTGATGTGGCCGAATTTATTGGCAGAGATCGGGGCGTACCCTGATCCAGCCGGAGAGCCATTTATATCGGCAGTCGCTGATTTTCACAACGTTTCCAAGTCGCAGCTATTTGTCGGCAACGGGGCGGCGGAGCTGCTGGCGCTTATCGCAGAACGTTATCGAGGCAAACGGGCGATTGTTGTCCATCCGACATTTTCGGAATATGAAGCGACATTGCATGCGAAAAATGTTGATGTCATCCGCGTCGTAGCCTCAGAAACAGACGGATTCAAGCTGCCTTTGAATGAGATCAAACAAGCGATGGTATCGGCTGCAGTTCTTTATGTATGTACACCAAACAATCCGACGGGCATGATGCCTGAACGCCGGGAGTTAACAGACTTAATTCGTTATGGTGCCGATGTGGGTTGTGACATTGTGTTGGATGAAGCCTTCATTGATTTTGTCGATGAAAAGCTGTCATTGATCTCGGCAATTAAAGAAAATCCACATGTCATCATTGTCCGTTCCATGACAAAAATGTACGCCATTCCCGGCATCCGGCTTGGCTATGTTGTTGCGAATGAAACCGTGATTGAGGGCATAAAAGAACTGGCACCGCATTGGAATGTCAATGGCATGGCGGCTCGGATTGGAGCGGTTTGTTTACCGGAAGAATCATTTAGGCAACAAGCGATTCAGCATAGCAATCGGCAACGTGAACAGCTTACCTCATTTCTCAAGTCGCATAACTGTACGGTGACGGATTCTGTGACGAATTTTCTAACGTTTAAGGTAGGACAAGGTCGAGATGCCAACAAGCTCTATTTGGATTTAGTAGAACGAGGGATTGTGCTCCGGCACTCCGAGAATTTCCGTGGTATGGACGGTCGCTGGTTCAGAATTGGCATGAAAAATGAAGCGGATATGGCTGTATTGACAGAGGAGCTGGAGCGATGGTTCGCGGAAAACTGACGTTCATAAGTGGTGGTGTTCGTAGTGGGAAAAGTGGCTATGCGGAACGATTACTCGTTAATGAAGTGCAGCAAAATGGTGGCCGTTTGGTCTATATTGCTTCCGGTTTAGCAACGGATCGAGAAATGCAGGAGCGCATTGAGTGGCATCGGCAGGACCGTGCCTCTCAAAACTGGCTGACGCTCGAGAAGCCGACGAAGCTAAAGGAAGTATTGTCCGTTATTCAACAAGGTGATACTGTCTTATGGGATTGCTTAACAACCTGGCTAGCTAATGAATTATATGAAGGCTGGGAAACAGGAACACCATGCATCCAGCAAAACGGTTGCATGGAACAAAAAGCACAGCAACTATATGAAACGATTGATGCGCTACTCTCTCAAGTTGCACATCTCGTGATTGTCTCCAATGAAGTGCTGGACGAGCTACCGTCAAAGGATGAAGAAACGAATCAGTATAGGCAATGGATTGGACAGATTCATCAACAACTCGTAGCAACAGCAGGTACAGCTATCGAGATGGATTATGGCGTAGCGACTTATTGGAAAGGGGAGTGAATTTATGAATGGACTTATGGTCTTAGGCACGGCATCAGATTCCGGAAAAACGATGATTTGTACAGCCTTATGCCGTATGTTATCCGACGAAGGTGTGCGTGTAACGCCCTTTAAATCGCAAAATATGTCTAGATTTTCCGCGACAACAGATAATGGCGAGGAAATGAGCCGTGCGCAATTTATTCAAGCGCTTGCAGCTAGAACGGTACCAGCGATTGAGATGAATCCGATATTGTTGAAACCGGTGGCAGGCATGAAATCTGAGGTGTTTTTTTTCGGAGAGAAATTCGGCCCAGTGGCAGGAATGGCGTACCGGGAACAGTTTTTTAATCGGGCGATCGCAGCCATACAGACCTCACTTAACAAACTGGCGGAAAGCTATGACACAGTCATTATTGAAGGTGCAGGAAGCCCTGCTGAGGTAAATCTCAATGACCGTGAGATCGTCAATATGCGTGTGGCAGAAATTGCGGATGTGCCTGCTGTATTAGTGGCGGATATTGACCGCGGGGGCGCCATTGCATCGATTGTTGGCACACTTCAATTGCTCCCTCCCGCACACCGTGCGCGCGTGAAAGCGATTATCATTAATAAATTTCATGGGGACGTTTCCTTATTCCAAGAGGGCATTGAATTTATTGAAACGTATACAGGAATTCCCGTTGCAGGAGTGATTCCTTACAAAGTCGATCACGGCATTGAAGAGGAAGATGCAGATCGTCCGGTCATGTCTGCACCGCGTGGCGTCGATATCTATGACGAGTGGGCGGCCCATGTGAAGGCAAACCTCAATTGGCCGCTATTGACAGACATTCTGTCGGAACCGAGGGAATAAGATGAATGGTATTTTGTTGGCACTGCAATTTTTTACAGCGATCCCGGTGAAGAAAGAGCTGCCGCTTGGTCGCAAGGAAGTGACGGCGATGTATGTGGCGCTACCATTTGTCGGAGCAGCAATCGGACTCGTGATGTATGCAGTATCGACCCTCATGTTAGACGTCGTACATGTTGGCCCACTTCTTGCCGCAGTATTCGTGCTGTTAGCGGGCATTGTATTGACCGGCGGCTTGCATTTGGATGGCTGGGCGGATACAGGCGATGCATTCTATTCCTATCGGGACCGTGCCAAGCGCTTGGAGATATTGGATGATCCGCGTCTTGGCGCGTTCGGGACGATGGCACTTGTGCTGCTCATCGTTGTCAAAATCGCCTTGTTCCATGAAATTCTAATGCGCGGGACAGCAAATATCGCGTTGTTTATCGTTATTCCTTTTTTAGCTCGAGCTGCCTTGAATGTTTATTTCACAACGGTTGGTCTTGCGAAAGATAAAGGAATTGCTCATTTTTTTAAGGAGAAGATGGCTGGCAATGTGGTCATTGGCTGCTCGGTGGCCGCTAGTGTGGTGTTGTTGGTAGCTGTTGGCTTATTGATAAATAGCTTGCTTCTACCAATTGGTTTGTTTGCTGTGCTGGCAGTTGCCCTTGTCGTGTTTCGTAGCTGGTCACGCAAGCATTTCGGCGGTGTCAGCGGTGACTTATGTGGGGCTTTCATCGAAGGAACGGAGGCTTTGTTATGGATGACCGTTTTGTGCTTCATGTAATCCGCCATCTGCCGACCGCTGGCAATGAATTGCGCAAGTACATTGGCTGGACAGATGAACCGATTATAGCGACAGAGGCTAAGTGTCTGTTACCCGCATCATTCGTTGTAGGTAGCGATTTGTTACGTGCTAGGCAGACAGCCGCTCTTTATTTCCCAGAGGCGGCATATGAAGCAAATTCGAATTGGCGTGAATGTCATTTTGGCGATTTTGAAGGAAAAACGTATGACGACCTTGAAAAGGATATGGACTATCGTCGGTGGATTGACGATCCTTATCAAAATGCACCGCGCGGCGGTGAAAGTTTGATGGCGCTAGAACAGCGAGTACTATCCGCCTTGAAACAGGTTTCAAATGGGGCGGTGATTGTGACGCATGGTGGACCGATTCGGCTCCTGTTGACGAGGTTTTCACCAATAGACAAAGAGTTTTGGTCGTGGCCGATTCCGCATGGAACAGGTTATCGACTGGAGTGGGCCAGTGAACAAGCATTTGAGGAGGGACAGCCATGCACGTCATTATCGGCGGTGCTCATAACGGCAAACGAGACTACGTGAATGCGATGTTGGCGAGTCGAAAAATCGAGTGGCTCGAAGGTTCTATACTGAGTGACCGGCAGCAATTGGACACGAATCAGGTAATCGTTGTTGCCGGCATTGAGAAGTGGCTTGCAGAGACAAAGCTGTCAGAAGCAGATGCGATTGACTATGTGTTGGCAATCGTAGCGGGTCGAGAGGCGATTGTAATTTTAACCGACATCGGCCGAGGAATTGTACCGATAGATGCACAGCACAGAAAGTTGCGGGATGCTTGCGGCCGACTCTATCAGCGGTTGATGGCGGAGGCAGATGAAGTGACACGGATTTGGTATGGCCTTGCACAAACTTTAAAGAAAAGGGGAGAAGGATTATGAAAATTTATACACGTACAGGGGATAAAGGGCAAACGAGTTTAATAGGTGGACGTGTTGACAAGGATAGTTTGCGAGTAGAAGCGTATGGCACGATGGACGAATTGAATTCATTCGTCGGAAAGGCAATGACAGAGCTGGATACGACTATTTTTGCAGATATGCTGGAAGATTTAGAAGCTATTCAAAATGAATTATTTGACGGCGGCGGTGACCTCGCAAACGTTATGAAAGAGCGCCACTATAAATTAGCAGATGAGCCGATTGAAGTATTGGAACAGCGCATCGACAAGCTGATGGAGGAAGCACCGGAGCTTGAGCGTTTCATATTACCGGGTGGAACACCGGCCGCGGCAACGCTCCATATTGCACGAACAATCGCGAGACGCGCGGAACGTCAAACCGTAACACTGATGAAGGCAGAAGAGGATGTTTCACCAGTTGTGCAACGTTATTTGAATAGACTCTCCGATTATTTTTTTGTCGCAGCACGCATTGCCAATGCACGGGTGAATGTACCCGATAATGAATATGTCCGCAGCGCAAAAGTATTCAGGACGGATAAGAAAAAGGAGAACTGAAAAAATGCGATTGAGAAGAATGACATTAACGGCATTATTCGTGGCATTATGTGCTGTTGGCGGTTTAATTAAAATCCCATCGGCTGTTGGCTCATTAGCGCTCGACACAGTACCAGCTCTTGTATCGGCGGCGTTTTTGCCACCTGTTTTTTCGGGGATTGCATCGATGTTAGGACATACGGCCTCTGCGATGTATGCGGGATTTCCATTAGGACCATTCCATGTGATTATCGCACTTGAAATGTTTGTGATCATACTGATTTTTGCACGCATGCATCAAGCGGGCTTCGCCATTATGAAATGGGTGTTTTTCGTCATCGCCAATGGCTTGCTCGCACCATTACCATTTTATTTCTTAGTTTCACCGGCATTTTTCATCGGGATATTACCGTCGATAGTTGTTGCAACTGTGCTGAATGCAGTCGTTGCGGCAGTCGTTTTACCTGCTCTTAAGCATGTTGCGGTAAATCGCATAGGAGCATTGCGTTGAGAAATGCAATCGAAATTGGCAATGGTTTTATTGTCACAACGGATAATTCGGGCGGCATTGGGGAGAAACCAGGCGATGTTGTTGCTGCCCCAGACCATGTCACGGCTTATTTCGCCGCGCGTGTCGCCCTGCTTGAACAATGGGCGAGTCATGCAGAACCTGTTACTGTGATGATCCATAACTTTAGCGGTAGCGCGAGTTGGGACAAATATGTGGCAGGTGTGACGAATTTATTTGAAGAGGCGGGGCTTGCGGTTCCGACAATTAGCGGTAGCACGGAAACGAATATGGAGCTTGTGCAATCAGCGATGGCGGTGACCATGATTGGTGAGCGAAAAAAGTTAGCACTTGTGGATGAGGTGGTTTGGTGTACATACGGTATCCCACTTGTTGGCCATGAAGTGCTAGAGCGTAAGGAAGAAGTTGCGTCACTTCGGTTACTTCGAAAGGCGTTAGTAGATAGTATTGTCCAACAAATTTGGCCGGTCGGTTCAGGCGGGATTTTGCAAGAGGCTCGTCACATGACAGGCGATGAAACGGCGCAGGTCGAAACCGTACTAGACCCAACGAAGTCCGCGGGTCCGGCAACAGTCGTCTTTCTGGCGATTCCCGCTGAGCGAATAACCGAAGCGGAAGTGCTATTTGGCAAATTGCTGAATGAAATACAAATCACTAGCAAAAAACCTGCGTGAGCATTGCAGGTTTTTTTTGCTTTTATCGGTGGAGGAGTAGTCGAGGTATCCGAGTTTGCCAAAAAGGTATCTGAGTTCCACGAATACGTAGTCGAGTTAGCAGAATCGGTAGTCCAGTTCTCCTGAGGTATCCGAGTTTACCAAAAAGGTATTTGAGTTCCACAAATACGTAGTCCGGTTCACGAAAAAGGTAGCCCAGTTCTCTAAATTAATAACCAACGAGAATCTGATTCAACACTCCTCGTCGTCTCTCTATAATTCACCCGTTTTCCCCGAATCATTAAAACTTTTGGTTGACTGAATGCTCATTCATATTTTAAACTAGTAAATAGAGTATCGACAGAAAAGTTATTTTCCACTACACTATCATTAATTATTGAAACGCAAACGAAAGGGGAGAGGACAAATGAGCCCATTACTGATTGCCAACTGGATTTTGTTTCTTGCGGTGACGGCATACGCTTTAGCTCTGTTCACATACTTAATCAAAACACGGATTCAGTTCATCAAGCTTGGTAGAAAAGAAGAGTTTGATAACAATATTAAAGAACGTCTCCAGAAAATATGGGTCTACGTCTTCGGACAGAAAAAGCTATTGAAGGATAAGAAAAGTGGAGCTATCCACGTCATGTTCTTCTACGGATTTTTACTTGTTCAATTTGGAGCGATCGATCTAATTTGGAAAGGTTTAAAACCGGGATCACATTTACCATTCGGTCCTATCTATCCAGCCTTTACATTTTTCCAGGAAATCGTTGCACTTACGATTTTAGTAGCAGTTGTTTGGGCATTCCATCGTCGTTATATTGAAAAACTCGTCCGCTTGAAGCGTGGCTGGAAATCAGGACTTGTTCTTATTTTCATCGGTGGTTTGATGCTGTCAACACTACTCGCAAATGGTATGGGTATGATTTGGCATGGTCACGAAGCAACATGGTCAGAGCCAGTCGCATCGACAATTGCCACGATTTTTAGTTTCATGCCAACAGCAGCGGCAGCAGCTATTTTTTACTTCGGCTGGTGGATTCATCTGTTAATCTTACTAACATTCCTTGTTTACGTGCCACAATCGAAGCACGCGCACTTAATTGCGGGTCCTGCAAACGTTTACTTTCATCGTTTAGATAATGCAGGTAAGCTGAAAGCCATTGATTTCGAAGCATTAGAAGACGAGGAAAATGAAGATGACATGCCGGCTCTCGGTGTAGGTAAAATCACTGACTTTACGCAATTACAAATGATTGACCTATATGCCTGTGTGGAATGTGGTCGCTGTACAAATATGTGTCCCGCATCTGGAACAGGAAAAATGCTGTCTCCGATGGATTTGATTACAAAATTAAGAGATAACTTAACGAGCCATGGTGCACTTGTGACGAAACAAAAGCCATGGGTACCGACTTTCGCATTTAACAATACGAAGGCTAATCAAATTGCATTTGCGGCTGGTCTTGAAGGCGCTTCAATGGATGATATTTACAGCCCATCTCTAATCGGTGATGTCATTACGGAAGAAGAAATTTGGGCTTGTACAACATGCCGTAACTGTGAAGACCAATGTCCAGTTATGAATGAGCACGTAGATAAAATCATCGACCTTCGCCGTTATCTTGTTATGACGGAAGGGAAAATGGACCCGGATGCACAGCGTGCGATGACAAACATCGAACGTCAAGGAAATCCATGGGGCCTTAACCGTAAAGAAAAAGAAAAATGGCGTGAAGCACGTCCGGATCTTCATATTCCAACGGTGAAAGAATTGAAAAAAGCGGATGAGGAATTTGAGTACCTATTCTGGGTTGGCTCGATGGGTGCATTCGATAACCGTTCACAAAAAATTGCGTTGGCATTTGTCCATCTCATGAATGAAGCAGGCGTCAAATTCGCTATTTTGGGCAATAAAGAGAAAAACTCTGGCGACACACCACGTCGTTTAGGAAATGAGTTTTTATTCCAAGAACTCGCAACTGCCAATATTGAGGAATTTGAAAAAGCCGGTGTGAAGAAGCTCGTCACGATTGACCCACATGCTTATAATATCTTTAAAAATGAATACCCTGATTTTGGCTTCAAAGCAGAAGTTATTCACCATACGGAATTACTTTATGAGCTCGTTGTACAAGGGAAATTGAAGCCGCAGCATGCAATCAATGAAACAATTACGTTCCATGATTCATGTTATCTAGGCCGTTACAACGATGTTTACGATCCGCCACGTGAAATTTTGAAGGCCATTCCTGGTGTTACGCTCGTTGAAATGAAACGTAACCGCGAAGATGGAATGTGCTGTGGTGCAGGTGGAGGCCTCATGTGGATGGAGGAAGATACAGGTCACCGCATTAACGTAGCGCGGACGGAGCAGGCGCTCGAAGTGAGCCCAGGCATTATCTCATCTGGTTGCCCATATTGCTTGACGATGCTATCCGACGGGACAAAAGCCGTTGAAGTGGAAGACAAAGTGGGCACATACGACATTGCGGAGCTTCTTGAACGCTCTATTTTCGGCGAAGACGCACAAGCAATCGAAGAGACAGAAGAAGAACCTGTTTTACAATAAAAGATTGCAGAATGATTAGTAATATCGTAGAATTGAGGAAATGGGAGTGTACGCACTCCCTCTTTTCTTGAAATCTTATCGAGCGAGCGTTCAGTCGTTTATATCCATTCGAAATGAAAGCGTTAACAAATCAATCCTGGAGGCGATACAATGGCAAGGACAGTTATTCTAGACGGAGCAAGAACTCCTTTTGCGAAATTAGGGGGAGCATTACAATCTTTAACGGCAAGTGATCTTGGTGGGATGGCGATTAAAGAAGCATTGAAGCGTGCAGACGTCAAGGAAGCTCATGTTGATGAAGTCATTATCGGTACGGTATTGCAGGCAGCTCAGGGACAAATTCCGTCCAGACAAGCGGCAACGAAAGCAGGACTTCCATGGTCTGTGAAAACAGAGACTATCAACAAAGTATGTGCATCCGGTATGCGCAGTGTCACGTTAGGGGATCAGCTCATTCGTCTAGGCGACGAAGAAGTCATTGTGGCAGGTGGTATGGAATCGATGTCCAATGCACCGTACTATTTACCAAAAGGACGTTTCGGCTTGAAAATGGGTGATACACAACTCGTTGACGGCATGATCTATGACGGACTTTCTTGTTCATTTTCTCCAGACCGCGTCCATATGGGCACATACGGTAACTCGACAGCGGAGGAATTGTCATTGACACGTGAAGCGCAGGACGAATGGTCGCTACGTAGTCATGAACGCGCAATCAGCGCCATCGATAACGGTTTGTTCGCGGAAGAAATCATAGCGGTTAACATTCCGCAGCGCAAAGGTGATCCCGTGATATTCGATACAGACGAAGCGCCGCGACGTGATACATCACTTGAATCACTGGCGAAGTTACGTCCTGCATTCGGCAAAGACGGCACAATTACAGCTGGCAACGCGCCAGGCGTCAATGATGGAGCATGTGCACTTGTGCTGATGAATGAAGAGCGTGCGCAAAAAGAAGGAAAAACACCACTAGCAACTATCATTGGTCATGCGGAAGTAGCAATCGAACCACAAAACTTCCCGCAAACACCAGGACTCGTTATTAACGAACTGCTGAAAAAGACAGGAAAGAAACTAGAAGACATCGATCTTTTTGAAATAAACGAAGCATTTGCAGCCGTTGCACTCGCAAGCGCACAAATTGCAGATCTTGATCCAGAAAAAGTGAATGTGAACGGCGGGGCAGTGGCACTTGGCCACCCAATCGGGGCAAGCGGGGCACGCATCATACTAACATTGGCGTATGAACTGAAACGACGGGGAGGCGGCATTGGTATCGCGGCCATTTGTTCAGGCGGAGGTCAAGGCGACGCCATTATGATTGAAGTTTAAATTTATTGAGCAGGGATCAAACACCTGCTCAATAAATTTAAAATCGAAATAGAGTTGGAGGGAATCGACAGGATGGATATCAAAAAAGTAATGGTCATTGGAGCCGGACAAATGGGCGGAGGCATCGCCCAAGTATGTGCACAAGCGGGCTTCGAGGTAAAACTAAACGATATTAAGGAAGAATCCTTTGTCAAAGGACTCGCAGTCATCGCAAAAAACTTATCCCGTAATGTCGAAAAGGGTCGCATGACGGAAGAGGAAAAAACAGCAGTTCTTAGCCGCATCACAAAATCACTTGACCTGCAAGACGCTTCAGACGTTGATATCGTAATTGAAGCAGCTGTTGAAAATATGGACATCAAGCGATCGATTTTCGCCAAACTCGACGGCATTGCACCCGCACATGCTATTTTGGCATCGAATACATCTTCTCTCCCGATTACGGAAATCGCAGCAGCAACAAGCCGACCTGAAAAAGTTATCGGTATGCATTTTATGAATCCGGTACCCGTCATGAAGCTTGTTGAAATTATCCGTGGTCTTGCTACAGCTGATGAAGTCTACAAAGCAGTCGAGGAGATGACTGTCAAGTTGTCAAAAACGCCGGTCGAAGTCAATGACTTCCCAGGGTTCGTCGCCAACCGGGTATTAATGCCGATGATCAACGAAGCCATCTACACATTGTACGAAGGCGTGGCATCTATTGAAGCGATTGACGATGTCATGAAACTCGGTATGAATCATCCAATGGGACCTTTGCAACTGGCAGATTTTATTGGGCTCGACACATGCTTATACATTATGGAAACGTTACATGAAGGATTTGGGGATTCTAAATATAGACCGTGTCCATTGCTTAGAAAATATGTCAAAGCAGGCTGGTTAGGGAAGAAATCAGGTCGAGGTTTTTACGTCTACAATTAAAGGGGAAACGATTATGAATTTAACATTCACCGAAGAACAGCAGATGATGCGCGACATGGTCCGCGGCTTTGCGAAGACAGAAATTGAGCCGTTCATTCCGCAAATGGAGACGGGCGAATTTCCGCGAGAAATTTTAAAGAAGATGGGTCAACTTGGTTTGATGGGCATTACGGTTCCAGAAAAATATGGTGGTTCAGGCATGGATTTTGTGTCGTATATTAGCGCAATCCATGAGCTATCAAAGGTGAGTGCAGTCGTCGGCGTTATTTTGTCTGTTCATACGTCAGTTGGAACGAATCCGATTATGTATTTCGGCAACGATGAACAAAAAGAGCGCTATTTGCCAAAATTGGCAAGCGGGGAATATCTCGGCGCATTCTGTTTAACAGAAACATCCTCCGGTTCCGATGCCGGTTCACTGAAAACGCGTGCTGTGAAAAAAGACGATCATTACGTGTTAAACGGCTCGAAAATGTTCATTACCAATGGTGGAGAAGCAGATGTTTATATCGTGTTCGCATCAACTGATCCAGCGCAAGGGACATATGGAATTTCTGCATTTATTGTCGATAAAGATACGCCGGGCTTAATCATCGGCAAAGATGAACAGAAAATGGGGCTTCATGGCTCTCGTACAGTTGAGCTATCTTTTGATAATATGACAGTACCTGCTCGCAATCGTCTTGGAGAAGAAGGCGAAGGATTTAAAATTGCGATGGCGAACCTGGATGTTGGCCGGATTGGTATCGCGGCACAGGCACTTGGTATCGCAGAAGCTGCATCTGAGGCGGCAACGGGCTATGCGAAAGAACGGGTGCAGTTTGGCAAGCCGATTGCTGCGCAACAAGGCGTAGGCTTCAAATTAGCGGATATGGCAACAGCGGTCGAAGCAGCCAAATTACTTGTCTACCGTGCAGCACAACTTCGCGCAGAAGGATTGCCTTGCGGGAAAGAAGCATCCATGGCCAAACTATTTGCATCGAAAGCGGCAGTCGAAGGCTCCATTGAAGCAGTCCAAGTATTCGGCGGCTACGGCTACACCGAAGATTACCCAGTCGAGCGCTACTTCCGCGACGCCAAAGTAACCGAAATTTACGAAGGCACAAGCGAAATCCAACGCATCGTCATCTCGAAGCATTTATTGAAGTGAGTCTTTAGTTATAATTTGCAAGCAAACTCATAGCGAATGCAAGCAAATAGATGGTAAGTGCAAGCAAACTCTTAACGTGTGCAAGCAAATCATTGAAAAGTGCAAGCAAAATTCCATAAGCAATCCAGTGCCAGTTATTGCTTCAATTTGTGGCACCACTAGAATAGAGGGGGAACTAACATGAATTTCAAACTATCCGAAGAACATGAAATGATCCGCAAAATGGTCCGTGACTTTGCCGAAAATGAAGTAGCACCTACTGCGGCGGAGCGCGATGAAGAAGAACGTTTTGATATGGACATCTTCAAAAAGATGGCGGAGCTCGGCCTAACAGGTATTCCTTGGCCGGAAGAGTATGGCGGCATCGGCAGTGACTATCTTGCCTACGTCATCGCAGTCGAAGAACTATCACGCGTTTGCGCGTCAACAGGCGTCACACTTTCTGCACACACATCACTAGCAGGCTGGCCGGTATTCAAATACGGCACAGAAGAACAAAAACAGAAATACTTGCGTCCAATGGCGGAAGGTACGAAAATCGGTGCCTATGGCTTAACGGAGCCAAGCTCAGGATCGGATGCTGGCGGTATGCGTACATCGGCAAAACTCGATGGCGACGCTTACGTCTTGAATGGTTCAAAAATCTTTATTACAAATGGCGGCATTGCCGACACATACATCGTTTTTGCAGTCACTGATCCAGAATCCAAACATAAGGGCACAAGCGCATTCATCATTGAAAAAGATTTCCCAGGCTTCTCTGTCGGGAAAAAGGAAAAGAAATTAGGGATTCGTTCATCACCAACGACTGAAATCATGTTTGACAACTGCCGTGTACCAAAAGAGAACTTGCTTGGTGAAGAAGGAGATGGCTTCATTATCGCGATGAAAACCCTCGACGGTGGACGTAATGGCATCGCTGCACAAGCAGTCGGTATCGCTCAAGGCGCACTTGACGCATCTGTTGACTACGCGAAAGAACGCGTACAGTTCGGCAAACCAATCGCTGCAAACCAAGGCATTGGCTTCAAACTAGCAGATATGGCAACAGCAACAGAAGCATCTAGATTATTGACATACCAAGCCGCGTGGTTGGAATCAAATAATTTACCGTATGGCAAAGAGTCCGCAATGGCCAAACTAATGGCTGGAGATACGGCGATGAAAGTGACAACGGATGCTGTTCAAGTATTCGGTGGCTACGGCTATACGAAAGACTATCCAGTTGAACGCTTCATGCGCGACGCGAAAATTACGCAAATTTACGAAGGAACGCAGGAAATTCAACGTCTCGTCATCTCCCGTATGCTAACAAAATGATCGGGGGTAACAGCTATGGAAACGAAGCGTAAAGTAAAATCATCCGTCAAAGATGAAAGTCTCATCGAAAAACGGCGTGAACAGATGATTCAAGGTGCGGTGAAACTGTTCAAGGAAAAAGGATTCCATCGCGCGACGACCCGTGAAATTGCGAAGGAAGCTGGCTTTAGCATTGGTACGCTCTATGAATACATTCGGACGAAGGAAGATGTGCTCTACCTCGTTTGCGATAGTATTTACAATGAAGTGCATAGCCGTCTGTCAACCTTGCCAACTCAAGAAGGGACGATTGACGGTCTGCGGCTAGCGATTAACCAATACTTTCATTTAATCGACGATATGTCCGATGAGTTTCTCGTCATGTATCAGGAATCGAAATCATTGCCAAAAGATGCTTTGACCTATGTGCTGAAAAAAGAAATGGAAATGGTTGCTCTGTTTGAAAAGTTGCTACAGGCATGTGCAAAATCAGGAAATCTCCGCATAGCGCAAGCAGACATTGACATTGCGGCACACCATATTGTTGTCCAAGGACAGATGTGGGCATTCCGCAGATGGGCATTGAGTAAAAACTATACAATCGAAGACTATATTCGTATCCAGACAGATCAGCTTTTCAAAGGGCTTGTGGATTAATAAGGTGTCAGTCACGCACACAAATCGGGGTTCATGAATTGTGTGCGTAACTGACACTCCAGAAAAAGGGGTGTTCTAATATGGCTACAGTTGAAATTTATAAACCAAAACATCATATTCGGTTCGTCACAGCATCGAGCCTTTTTGACGGCCACGACGCGTCCATCAATATTATGCGTCGTATCTTGCAATCTAGTGGCGCAGAAGTGATTCATTTGGGGCATAATCGTTCTGTCGAGGAAGTGGTAAACGCCGCGATTCAAGAGGACGTGCAAGGAATTGCCATTTCATCTTACCAAGGCGGTCACGTCGAATATTTTAAGTATATGTATGATCTGCTACAAGAAAAAGGTGCACCGCATATTCGTATTTATGGCGGAGGCGGCGGAGTCATTATCCCGAAGGAAATCAAAGACCTACATGACCATGGGGTTGCCTGGATTTTCTCGCCAGAAGACGGTCGTAAGATGGGACTACAAGGCATGATCAATCGTATGCTGGAGGAATGTGATTTTCTAACAGAAGTGGACGATGAACTAGGTCAACTCGAAACAGTAACGACGGAAACACCGGAAGTGCTTGCCAATCTCATTACGTATGCAGAAGAAATGTATGATCAAAAAGATACCAAGGCGAATGCGTTTATCACAAAGGCGCGCACACTTTCCAAAAACACACCTGTCCTCGGAATTACAGGTACGGGTGGTGCAGGGAAAAGCTCGCTAACGGATGAGCTAATCAGACGTTTTTTACGAGAACTGCCTGATAAGAAAGTTGCCATCCTATCGATTGACCCAACAAAACAGAAAACGGGCGGTGCATTGCTTGGAGACCGTATTCGTATGAATGCGATTTTCAACAACCGTGTCTTCATGCGTAGCCTTGCAACACGTGGTTCCAGAACTGAACTTTCTGGTGCTATCAAAGATGTGCTCGATATTGTCAAAACAGTTGGTTTCGATTTGATTATTGTCGAAACAAGCGGAATCGGGCAAGGAGATGCGGAAATTACAGAAGTATCCGATGCTTCAATGTACGTCATGACGAGTGAATTCGGTGCGCCGACACAGCTTGAAAAAATCGATATGATTGACTTCGCAGACCTAATTGTTATTAATAAATTCGAAAGAAAAGGCTCTGAAGACGCACTTCGTCAAGTGCAAAAACAGTATCAGCGCAGCCATTTATTATGGGACAAAGACGTAGCGGAAATGCCTGTCTATGGCACAATCGCTAGCCAATTCAATGATAAAGGAACAAACGCCTTATTCGCTGCGCTCGTCAACGTGTTGAACGAGAAGTGTGGATTGGATTGGGAAACGTCCTATGGTCAATTCATTAAAACACAAAAACAGAACGTCATTATTCCAAATGACCGCCACCATTATTTGCGCGAAATTGCCAGTACGGTACGTGATTATCATAAGAAATCCGAACAACAAGTCGACCTTGCTCGTCGCCTTTTCCAGCTTGAAGGTGCCATTGAGGCTGTGAATGAAAAAGCGCCGAATGATGTGCTCACAGCATCTCTTCAATCACTTGTAGACGGTGTACGTGAAGAAATGACAGCTGAATCGAAGCGGATTTTAGCGAATTGGGAGCAGTTGAAAGAAGCCTATGCTGGCGATGAATTCATCACAAAAATTCGTGATAAGGAACTGCGGACAGCGTTAACAACTACGAGTCTTTCTGGCTTGAAAATCCCGAAAGTATCCTTACCGAAATTCAAGGATTACGGCGAGATTTTACGCTGGGTATACAAAGAAAATGTGCCTGGCTCTTATCCATATACGGCTGGTGTTTTCCCATTTAAACGCGAGGGAGAAGATCCGAAACGTCAATTTGCAGGAGAGGGTACACCTGAACGGACGAATCGTCGCTTCCATTACTTGTCGAAAGATGACGATGCTAAGCGCTTATCGACAGCCTTTGACTCTGTAACGTTATATGGGGAAGATCCAGATGAGCGTCCAGATATTTATGGCAAAGTCGGAGAGTCAGGCGTTAGTATTTGTACACTTGAGGATATGAAAAAGCTCTATGACGGCTTTGATTTATGCGCACCATCAACGTCAGTATCGATGACGATTAATGGTCCAGCTCCGATTATATTGGCAATGTTCATGAACACGGCGATTGATCAGCAAGTACGTCTGAAAGAAGAAGCACTCGGGCGCACATTGACAATGGATGAATTTACAGAGCTTCGCAGTGCAACATTACAAGTTGTACGCGGAACGGTGCAAGCCGATATTTTGAAGGAAGACCAAGGTCAAAATACTTGTATCTTCTCAACAGAATTTGCGCTCCGCATGATGGGTGATATTCAGCAGTACTTCATCGACCAACAAGTGCGTAATTACTACTCTGTGTCGATTTCGGGCTATCATATCGCCGAAGCAGGCGCGAACCCGATTTCACAGCTCGCTTTTACATTGGCGAACGGCTTTACGTATATTGAGTATTATTTAAGTCGAGGTATGGCGATTGACGATTTTGCGCCGAACCTATCGTTCTTCTTCTCGAACGGCCTCGATCCAGAATATACGGTAATCGGACGAGTCGCTCGCCGTATTTGGGCAGTGACCATGCGTGATAAATACGGTGCCAACGAACGTAGCCAGAAATTAAAATATCATGTACAAACATCAGGACGTAGCTTACACGCACAAGAAATCGATTTCAATGATATTCGCACAACGTTGCAGGCACTAATGGCATTGCAGGATAACTGTAACTCCTTGCATACGAATGCCTATGACGAAGCAATTACAACGCCGACAGAGGAATCTGTGCGTCGTGCAATGGCAATTCAGATGATCATTACAAAAGAGCTTGGCCTTGCAAAGAATGAAAACCCACTTCAAGGGACATTCATTATCGAAGAACTAACAGATCTTGTTGAAGAATCCGTGCTTCAGGAATTCGACCGCTTGAATGACCGTGGCGGCGTACTTGGATCAATGGAAACACAGTACCAACGCGGTAAAATTCAAGAAGAATCCATGCATTACGAAATGCTGAAGCACACGGGGGAGCTACCGATTATCGGCGTCAACACCTATTTAAACCCGAACCCACCGTCCGCGGATGATATCGATAACATGGAATTGGCGCGCGCCACGCAACAAGAAAAAGAAACACAAATTACCAATCTGCGCGCTTTCCAAGCTACACACGCAAACCAAACGGCAGAAGCGTTAGACAAACTTACGTCAGTAGCCGTCTCCGGCGGCAATATTTTCGCGGAACTGATGGAAACTGTAAAGGTAGCAAGCCTCGGCCAAATCACAAACGCCCTCTACGAAGTCGGCGGTCAGTATCGTAGAAATATGTAGTAAAAAAAAGAGCGTGACGTCCGAAGCCTAGACATAAAAACTCCACAGGGATTAAATGACCCGTGGAGTTTTTGTGATTAAACAGGTACTTATTTGGTTACTCCTAACTATGGAACCCTCATTTGAATGCTAAAGCTAATGGTTTCATCGAAAATAAACCAAAAAAGGTGGCATACTTTACCTTTATTTTCTATACTGTAAGATAATAGAGGAGGGGCTGTTTACCATGAAAAGGATTATGCATATAGCCATTATCACAGTAATTATTATTCTCATTTATTTTCTATATGATGACGGCTTAGGTGCTATCCCTTTCCTCTTGGCAGCTATTTATTTATGCTGGATTGTCATAAAAGAACTGAAAAGTTTGAGCGGAAGTAAAAGATTGTAGCATATTCCTGTCTTCATTGTATATAATGGTAGATATGCTTATCCACGTTCAGCGGATGCCGCTGAATGAAGATAGAGCCTCCGGACGCAATTACTCCGGGGCGTAATTGATCTGCAGAGAAAGGACGTGCGTCTATTGAATATCCGTGAAATGACAAAAGAACAACTGTTGGAAGAATCGATGATTAATATCGCCTATGCGATTTTGACTGAAAAACATGAGGCGCTTACACTTCAACAGCTAATGGATGAAATCCGGAAGCTTACAGGTATTAGCGAAAGAAAAATGAAGGAAAAACTACAACAATTCTATACAGACATGAACATTGATGGAAGATTCCTTGCAATCAATGACAACCGTTGGGGCCTTCGTGAATGGTACCCTGTTGATCAAATTGAAGAAGAAACAGCTCCAGTCGTTAAAGTACGCAAAAAGAAGAAGAAAAAAGCAGTGCTGGACGAAGAAGATGAGGATTTGGAAGAAGAGGATGACGATGAGGACGAGCTATTCGACGAAGAATTCGATGAGCTTGTGGACGAAGATGAGGACGAAGACGACGAGGAAGAGGAAGAAGAAATCGTCGAAATCGAAGTGGACCTACTTGAAGCTGACGATGATCTTGAAATCATCCCGGACGATGAGGAGCTCGAACTCGATGATGAAGAAGAAGATGAGGACGAAATTGAAGAATAAGTACTTGACTTCATTCGCCTAACACTATAAGATTTTACTGGGCTCCTTAAAAAAGGACACAAGAACTAGTGCATATGCGCTCCTCCTGTAGATTCATCTCTACAGACGGGGCGCTTTTTAATTTTTTCTTTTTGAATATGATAAAACGAATGGAGGAGTTTGACATGACAAAATATATTTTTGTAACAGGTGGCGTCGTATCATCGCTCGGTAAAGGAATCAATGCAGCATCACTTGGACGGTTATTGAAAAGCCGTGGACTTCAAGTAACGATGCAAAAGTTCGATCCATACATTAACCTCGATCCAAGAATGATGAGTCCCTTACAGCATGGTGAAGTATTTGTCACAGAAGACGGGGCAGAAACGGATCTGGACTTAGGTCATTACGAGCGCTTCATCGACATTAAATTGAATAAGTACTCAAACGTAACGATGGGGAAAGTCTATTCCTCAGTACTGAAAAAAGAACGTCGTGGTGAATACAACGGAGCCACAGTTCAAGTCATCCCCCATATTACGAACGAAATTAAAAGCCTTATCAAGCGCGCTGGAAAAGAAACGAATGCGGATGTCGTCATTACAGAAATCGGCGGTAGCGTCGGTGATATCGAATCATTGCCATATCTAGAAGCGCTTCGTCAGATGAAAACGGATCTCGGTAAAAATGACGTCATGTATATCCATAACACACTGATCCCTTATCTACATGCCGCTGGTGAAATGAAAACAAAGCCAACACAGCATAGCGTTAAGGAACTACGCAGCCTTGGCATTCAGCCAAATATGATCGTCGTGCGCAGTGAATACCCAGTGCCGCAAGAAATGAAGGACAAGATTGCATTGTTCTGTAATATTAAACCAGAAGAAGTCATCGAAGCACTTGACGCAGAAACATTATATGAAGTGCCACTTCGATTACATGAACAGCAGATGGATCAAATCGTTGTGGACTTCCTAGGACTTGAGACAAAAGAACCTGACATGACAGAAATGGAAGCACTCGTCGATAAAGTGAAATCCTTATCGAAAATAGTGCGCATTGGACTTGTCGGCAAATACGTCGAACTACAAGATGCTTATATTTCTGCGGTTGAAGCACTTCGCCACGCAGGTTACGGCTTCGACGCAGATATTGAAATGAAGTGGATTAATTCTGAAGAAGTAACAGCGCAAAATGTAGCGGAATTACTCGGGGATGTAGATGGAATCCTTGTACCCGGTGGTTTTGGTGAGCGTGGCATTGACGGTAAAATTGAAGCTGTCACGTATGCTCGTACAAACAAAGTACCGTTTTTCGGTATCAGCCTCGGTATGCAATTAGCTGCAGTTGAATATGCACGCAACGTTATGGGCTTAGAAAATGCGCATTCAGCCGAATTTCATAATGAGACGAAATACCGAATTATTGAAAGTCCAACTGAAAGCAATGCCAACTCAGAAGACTACTTCAGACTTGGCGTTTATCCATGTAAATTACAAGAAGGTACAAAAGCGCGTGCTGCTTACGGTGAAGAATTGATTTACGAACGCCACCGTAACCGCTATGAATTTAACAACGAATACCGAGAGCAATTTGAAGCCGCGGGCATGATCCTTTCTGGTATCAGCCCGAATGATGAACTTGTTGAAATTATCGAACTGGAAGACCATCCATTCTTTATCGGTGTGTCATTCCACCCAGAATTCGCATCACGTCCAACACGTCCACAGCCACTAATCCGGGACTTCGTCGAAGCAGCACTTGCCGGAAAATAAATATAGAAGATAGTAAATACCCTCCTGAAACTAGTTTCAGTAGAATGAAAAAGCCGCACCCAAAACGGAAAAATTCGTTAGGGTACGGCTTTTTTTATCCATTAATCCTCATCTGAAATCATCTCATCATACGCAAGCTTGACACCTTCATAAACAAACAAAGCCGCAATTGCATGGGGCTGAACAATACGTTTTCCATCGTCACCTGGTAACAAACCGCGTGTCAAACCCGTCGATATATATGTGTAGGACAAATCATGGAGCACATTCCCTTCACCTGGCTTATCAGCACTAAGCACAGCGAACGGAATAAAGCGCTCTGCAAGCAGTTGCGCTAAAGCTAACGCACGCTCATCCTCTGCTGAACGACTCAATAACCAAACACGGTCTGCAGATTCGATGTCCATTCCTTCTACATAGCGGACGGCTCCTTTAAACGGCTCTACACTCGTTAATGCAGTTGCTGTTACTGCGCCCATTTCGCCAAACCCAGCAATAATTACACGGCCCTCGCCAATTGTTGCTTGTGCAAGAAGTCTTGCTGTCTCTTCAATGGATTCTTCGGCATTAGCAGCGATACGCTGAAGAAGTCCGCCGATTTGTGTCGTTAATATTTTCATTATGATCACCTCTACTCCATTATAAGAAGGGAAGGTATAGAAAGCAAAAGAGCGGTGATTTGAAAAAAGTGTCGAAATTTGGACTCAAATCCGTAGAAATGCAATTAATTACAATAAAAAGAAGGAATAAACTTTAATGTGTCAAATAAGTACTATAAGTGAAACCGATTGCAGGAAGAAGGGGTAGAAGTTGAAAAACTTATTAATCGTTGACGATCAAACAGGCATCCGTCTTCTACTAGACGAAGTATTTCGGCGAGAGGGTTTTGTCACGAGGCTCGCCGCAAATGGAATGGAAGCACTTCAAGCCATAGAGAATGAAGTGCCGGATTGTGTCCTCCTTGATATGAAAATGCCGGGAATTGACGGTGTAGAAGTATTGAAGAGAATCAAGAAGGGCTGGCCGGAAGTTCCAGTCATAATGATGACCGCCTATGGAGAACTTGAACTGACTGATGATGCACTGCAAATCGGTGCATTAAAATATTTCACAAAGCCTTTTGATATTTATGAGGTTCGTGATGCCGTCAATGCACTTTTTGAAAATTGACAAATCGGACAGTGGTAAACACTGTCCTTTTTTGTTATGATTAAAAAGGTATATACTTAATATGCAATATTCAGTTCAATTTTTCGGAGGAGGAATTTACATGGCGTTAGAGTCAATGAAAGATATGATGATCAAAGGGAAAAAAGAAGGATATGCAATTGGCCAGTTCAATTTGAATAACCTTGAATACACACAAGCAATTTTACAAGCTGCACAAGAGGAGCAATCACCTGTTATTTTAGGTGTTTCTGAAGGGGCGGCGCGTTATATGGGCGGCTTCACAACAGTTGTTAATATGACGAAGGGTCTTATGCATGACCTGAAAATTACAGTTCCTGTAGCCATTCACCTTGATCACGGTTCAAGCTTTGAGAAATGTAAAGAAGCAATTGATGCAGGCTTTACGTCTGTCATGATCGATGCATCGTCAAAATCACTTGCCGAAAATATTGAAATTACTAAAAGCGTCGTTGACTATGCACATGAACGCGGTGTTTCTGTGGAAGCAGAACTAGGTGTTGTAGGTGGACAAGAAGACGATATCATTGCAGAAGGCGTTATTTATGCAGATCCAGCAGAATGTAAAGAGCTTGTTGAAAAAACTGGTATCGATTGCCTAGCACCTGCACTTGGATCTGTTCACGGACCTTACAAAGGTGAACCGAATCTTGGCTTTAAAGAGATGGAAGAAATCTCAGGTCAGTCGGATCTTCCACTTGTTCTACATGGTGGAACAGGAATCCCAACGAAAGATATCCAACGTTCAATTTCTTTAGGGACAGCAAAAATCAACGTTAATACAGAGAACCAAATCGAAGGTACAAAAGCTGTACGTGAAGCACTTGCGGCGGATACTGAAGTATACGATCCACGTAAATACTTAACACCAATGCGTGACGCTATCAAGAAATCAGTTATCGGAAAAATGCGCGAATTTGGTAGCTCGCAAAAAGCATAATACTATAGTAAGAGGAAAGAGGAGAAGCATTCAGTAGGGTGCATTCTCCTCCTTTTCCATTAAAAAGTACTGGTTCACGATAATTTAAAGGGGGATTTACAGATGAAATTTTTCATTGACACAGCAAACTTTGAAGAAATTAAAGAAGCACATAGTTGGGGGATTCTATCTGGCGTCACTACAAATCCTTCACTTGTCGCGAAAGAGGATGTTCCTTTCCATGACAGATTACGTGAAATCTCCACACTTGTCCCCGGCTCAGTTAGTGCTGAAGTAATTGCACTTGATGCGGAAGGTATGATCAAGGAAGGGCGTGAACTGGCGGCAATCTCACCAAATATTACAGTGAAATTACCGATGACGCCTGAAGGATTGAAAGCTTGTTCGGTGTTCTCGCAAGAAGGCATTCAAACAAATGTCACACTGATTTTTAGTGCAAACCAAGCACTCCTTGCCGCACGTGCAGGTGCTACTTACGTATCCCCATTCCTCGGTAGACTAGATGATATTGGACAGGATGGTATGTCTTTAGTTTCTACAATCGCGGATATCTTCACAATTCATGACATAAAAACAGAAATCATCGCCGCTTCAATTCGCGGTCCTCAACATATTACAGATGCAGCTCTTAGCGGTGCGCATATTGCAACAACGCCATTTAATGTTTTGAAACAATTATTTAGCCACCCACTGACTGACAAAGGAATCGAAGCATTCCTAGCAGACTGGGAAGCTAGGAAGAACAAGTGATGTACTGAAGGAGAATAATATGGACGTTTATAAAATTACAGGTGGCAAACCATTAAAAGGGACGATTAAAGTTAGCGGGGCAAAAAATAGTGCAGTTGCACTTATTCCAGCGTCCATTTTAGCGGACTCTCTCGTTACGATTGAAGGACTCCCTGAGATTTCCGATGTGTTGACACTTCAAGCGTTATTAGAAGATATCGGCGGAAAGGTCGATTTTACGGATGGAACAATGACGGTAGATCCAACAGAAATGATCTCTATGCCACTTCCGAATGGAAATGTGAAGAAGCTCCGTGCGTCCTACTATTTGATGGGAGCTATGCTTGGAAGATTTAAAAATGCAGTAATTGGTCTTCCAGGAGGCTGTCATTTAGGGCCAAGACCTATCGATCAACATATTAAAGGGTTCGAAGCACTTGGTGCCAAGGTAACGAACGAACACGGTGCGATCTACTTACGTGCAGAAGAACTTCGTGGTGCGAAAATCTATTTGGATGTTGTCAGTGTTGGTGCAACGATTAATATTATGCTCGCAGCTGTCCTTGCTAAAGGACGTACAACGATTGAAAATGCAGCAAAAGAGCCTGAAATTATCGACGTTGCAACATTACTTTCCAATATGGGCGCGAAAATTAAAGGTGCAGGAACAAATGTCATTCGAATTGACGGCGTAGAAAAACTTCACGGCACAAAACATACAATTATTCCTGACCGTATCGAAGCAGGTACATTTATGATTATGGCAGCTGTTGCCGGAGACGGTGTGACAATCGACAACGTTATACCATTTCACGTAGAAGCTTTAACAGCCAAGCTCCGTGAAATGGGTGTCAACATCGTTGAAGGGGCAGAACAAATTTTCATCCCGAAATCGAAAAACTTACATGCAGTCGATGTGAAAACACTTGTCTATCCAGGATTCCCTACAGATTTGCAACAGCCATTTTCCGTATTGCTGACACAGGCAGTTGGCTCGTCCGTCATTACGGATACCGTCTACTCTGCAAGGTTCAAGCATATCGACGAGTTGCGTAGGATGAATGCGGATGGGCGTGTTGAAGGGCGATCAGCCATTGTAGAAGGACCGACGCCACTACAGGCTGCAACAGTCCGTGCATCGGATTTACGTGCCGGTGCTGCACTCGTCCTCGCAGGGCTTATCGCAGACGGAGTAACGGAAGTACAAGAAATTCAACATATTGAACGCGGCTACAGCTCTCTAATTGACAAACTTCAAGGTCTCGGTGCGGACATCCGTAAAGTGACAATTCCAGAAGAAGTGATTGTTAACGAATGAACAGACAAGCAACTTAAATGTTTGTGTTATAATTATTTCGAGTGGTAAAACCTACGGGACAACCGTAAAACGGGAGGAACACAGCCAATGGAACGCAGTCTATCGATGGAGTTAGTTCGAGTTACAGAAGCGGCGGCAGTTTCAGCATCACGCTGGATGGGACGCGGTTTAAAAAACGAGGCAGATGACGCTGCAACAACAGCGATGCGTAACGTATTTGATACGATTCCGATGCAAGGAATTGTTGTGATTGGTGAAGGCGAGATGGACGAAGCACCAATGCTTTATATTGGTGAAGAGCTAGGAACAGGCCAAGGTCCTGAAGTGGATGTTGCAGTGGATCCACTCGAAGGAACAAATATCGTTGCAGCTGGTGGTTGGAACGCGCTTGCAGTTATTGCCATCGCGGATAAAGGAAATTTGCTTAACGCACCGGATATGTACATGGATAAAATTGCGGTCGGTCCAGAAGCTGTTGGTAAAGTTAGCCTAGATGCATCTGTTACAGAGAACCTGCATGCTGTTGCAAAGGCGAAAAACAAAGATATTGGGGATATTGTTGCCACTGTTCTGGCGAGGGATCGTCATGCTAAAATTATTGAAGAAATTCGTGCAGCAGGTGCCCGTATTAAGCTCATCACAGACGGCGACGTTGCAGCGGCTATTAACACGGCGTTCGATGAAACAGGTGTGGACATCATGTTCGGAATTGGCGGTGCACCGGAAGGCGTCATCGCAGCAGCTGGACTAAAATGTCTGGGCGGTGAACTACAAGGAAGACTTATTCCTATGAATGATGCAGAACGGGAACGTTGTGAAAAGATGGGCATTGATGTTGAAAAAATATTATACATGGATGATCTCGTCAAAGGGGACGATGCCATCTTCGCCGCAACTGGCGTAACAGATGGAGAACTTCTCCGAGGCGTACAGTTTAAAGGTGGCTATAGTGAGACACACTCACTTGTCATGCGTTCAAAATCGGGTACGATTCGATTTGTTGAAGGTCGACATAGCATGGAGAAAAAACCTCTGCTCGTTATGCAAGATTGATTTGAATTAGTAAAAGTATCTGCTAGTTCAAGCTTCCGATGTACTCGTACCGACATTGCTGCAGGTTGTGTTGCAATTAATTAGTCGGTCGACGGATGTGCAATTGATTAGACCCCATCGCCTGGCCGTGTGCCGGGCGTCTTCCCTTTGCCTCAAAAAAATACCCATTAACGTAAAGAGTGGTGCCAAAAGATGACAATACTAACAATCTCAACGCTGGAGAATATGACTTTAAAGGAGTTATATGCCCTCGCTAAACAATTCAAAATTGCCTACTATGCCAAACTAACAAAAAAAGAATTGATTTTTGCTATATTAAAATCAAGAGCTGAACAGGAAGGCTTTTTCTTCATGGAAGGTGTTCTTGAAATTATTCAATCGGAGGGCTACGGCTTCCTTCGTCCGATTAACTACTCCCCGAGTTCGGAAGATATTTATATATCGGCTTCGCAAATCCGTCGATTCGATCTTCGGAATGGTGACAAAGTGTCAGGGAAAGTTCGACCTCCAAAAGAATCGGAGCGCTATTACGGTCTGTTACAAGTTGAGGCCGTTAACGGTGAGGACCCTGAAGTTGCCCGTGAGCGTGTGCATTTCCCAGCCCTTACACCGCTTTATCCAGATCGGCACATAAAGTTGGAAGTAGACCCTATGAAGCTGTCAACGCGTATTATGGATCTCGTTTCACCGGTAGGTTTTGGTCAGCGTGGACTCATTGCTGCTCCACCAAAAGCCGGGAAAACATTGCTATTAAAAGAAATTGCCAATTCAATTACAACGAATCATCCCGAAACGGAGCTCATAGTCCTTCTAATTGATGAAAGACCGGAAGAGGTAACGGATATCGAACGGTCAGTGAATGCTGATGTCGTCAGTTCAACCTTCGACGAATTACCGGAAAACCACGTCAAAGTAGCTGAGCTTGTACTCGAACGAGCGATGCGACTAGTAGAGCATAAACGAGATGTTGTGATTTTAATGGATTCAATCACTCGACTAGCACGTGCTTATAACCTCGTCATTCCGTCAAGTGGTCGGACATTATCTGGAGGAATTGACCCTGCAGCATTCCACCGTCCAAAACGATTTTTTGGAGCTGCGCGTAATTTAGAAGAAGGCGGTAGCTTAACGATTTTAGCAACAGCTTTAATTGACACAGGCTCTCGCATGGACGAAGTGATTTACGAGGAATTCAAAGGAACGGGCAATATGGAGTTGCATTTGGACCGCCATCTTGCAGAACGACGTATTTTCCCGGCGCTCGATATTCGTCGCTCAGGCACGCGGAAAGAAGAATTACTCATTCCAGCCGATCAGCTTGAAAAGCTTTGGGCAATCCGCAAAACATTTTCCGACGCACCGGACTTTTCAGAACGCTTCTTAAAGAAACTGCGTTTAACAAAAACGAACGAAGAATTTTTCGACAAGCTAAACGAAGAAATGAAAGCCCAGCGTAACGGTAAGGGATTGCTGTAAGGTAGATAATTTGAACGAATAGCGGAGGCGCCTTAACGGGGGAGCCGAAGCTATAAGACTGACGGCGAAGCTGTTTGGCTTGTGGCGGGAGACATCCCCCAGCGCAGCAACGAGTTCGACGCGATTTTTTATGTCAACATATCTAGAAGTTAATTTCACAATAAAAGTTGCACATGAAAATAGAATTTGATATAATAACTCAGGTATGTTAGATACTATCTGTTGCATATGCGGTTGACACATACGGACCGTGTAAGGCACCAGTCTTATATTATAACTCTGTACCAGATGGTCCAGGGCAAAGGAGAGAGCGTAATGAAAACAGGAATTCACCCAGCTTATGAGGCAGCAACTGTTACTTGTTCATGTGGAAACACATTCACTACAGGTTCTGTAAAAGGAGACATCCGAGTGGAAGTTTGTTCCGAATGCCACCCATTCTATACTGGACGCCAAAAATTTGCTGCAGCGGACGGCCGTGTCGATCGCTTCAACAAAAAATATGGTCTCAAAGAAGAAGGCCGCGACGAAGAGTAAGGCTTTCACAATACCCGTCAGGTGCATATGCGCCGGGCGGGTATTTCTATGGTCGAAAACGGTCTATATAACATAGTTGGCTTAGAAAAAACAGACGTTAAATTTAACATTTTTTCGGGTATGATAGACTTTCCAAGGAAGATTTAGAAACGACCCTATACAGAAGTACCGAAAGGAGCGGATCATCCATGTACGTAACCATGCAAGGTGGATGGATTGAAGTAATTTGTGGCAGCATGTTTTCAGGAAAATCGGAGGAATTGATTCGACGTGTGAGACGAGCTCAGTTCGCCAAACAAAAAATAGCTGTATTCAAACCGGAAATCGATGATCGTTATAGCGAAGAGGCTGTTGTGAGTCATAATGGGACAACCGTCATTGCGATACCAGTTGCAAACTCATCGCATATCGAAGAATTTATTACAGAAGACTATGATGTCATTGCGGTCGATGAAGCTCAATTTTTTGACGATCATATCGTAGATACCGTAATGGAGCTAGCAGATCGAGGATTCCGAGTCATCATCGCCGGTCTCGACCAAGACTTTCGCGGCGAACCGTTCGGCCCGATGCCGCGTCTAATGGCGATTGCCGAACACGTCACAAAACTACAAGCCGTCTGCACAGTATGTGGATCACCCTCAAGCAGAACACAACGGCTCATTAACGGTATACCCGCTGGCTATGACGATCCCGTCATTCTTGTAGGTGCCGCAGAAGCATATGAACCAAGATGCCGGAAACACCACGAAGTACCCACAGGCGTTTCAATCATGGCTGAAGTAAAAGGATAACGCTATAAACCCGTCCGTGGAAGAGGGCGGGTTTTATAATGTTTGTCGAATGTTGGTCGCTTTGCTAACAATGTTGGAAAGTCAGTCCGTTGTTGGACACTTTGCTAATAATGTTGGAGAGTCAGTCCGATGTTGGACACTTCGCTAATAATGTTGGAGAGTCAGTCCGATGTTGGACACTTCGCTAATAATGTTGGAAAGTTCGTCCGTTGTAGGACACTTTGCTATTAATGTTGGAGAGTCCGCCGTCAATGTTGGACACTTCGCTAACAATGTTGGAGAGTCCGCTGTCAATGTTGGACACTTCGCTAACAATGTTGGAAAGTCAGTCCGTTGTAGGACACTTTGCTAATAATGTTGGAGAGTCCGCCGTCAATGTTGGACACTTCGCTAACTATGTTGGAAAGTCAGTCCGATGTTGGACACTTCACTAGCAATGTTGGAAAGTCAGTCCAATGTTGGAGAGTCCACCGGCAATGTTGGACACAACACCGCCAACCCCACTAATTTCGCAGTATACACATCAGTGGTTGTATTTACCCCGTCATTTCCCGTACAATAAACGTACAAAACAGTCCTGAAAAAGAGGTGCACACAATGTTTGAAAGGCTTCAAGCAGTAGAAGATCGTTACGAACAATTGAATGAATTGCTGAGCGATCCGGAAGTTGTAAGTGACATCGCGAAACTTCGTGATTATTCGAAAGAACAGTCCGGCCTGCAAGAAACGGTTGAAATATACCGTGACTATAAAAATACAAAAGCAGAATATAAAAATGCCAAGGAAATGCTGAACGAAACGCTCGAAGATGACATGAAAGAGCTTGTGAAAATGGAAGTGGCTGAACTAGAAGATAAAATTGAGTCACTTGAAGAAAAGTTGAAAATCCTGTTAATACCAAAGGATCCGAATGATAATAAGAACGTCATTATGGAAATCCGTGGGGCAGCCGGTGGCGACGAAGCCGCCTTATTTGCGGGGAATCTATTCCGTATGTATAGCCGCTATGCGGAAATGAACCACTGGAAAACGGAAGTAATCGAATCATCCCCAACGGAACTCGGTGGTTTTAAAGAAATTATTTTCATGATAAACGGCAACGGTGCATATTCAAAACTAAAATTTGAAAATGGCGCACACCGGGTTCAGCGAGTACCGGAAACTGAGTCTGGTGGAAGAACGCATACATCAACTGCGACAGTCGCAGTCTTACCGGAAGCTGAAGATGTCGATATTGAAATTCACCGAGAAGATTTGAAAATCGATACGTACCGTTCAAGTGGTGCAGGTGGTCAACACGTTAACACGACAGACTCTGCTGTTCGTATTACGCACCTACCGACGGGAATCACCGTATCCATGCAAGATGAAAAATCACAAATTAAAAACCGTGAAAAAGCGTTAAAAGTATTAAAAGCCCGTGTCTATGATGCGGCACAACAAGAAGCGCAAGCAGAATATGCAGCGAGTCGAAAATCAGCTGTCGGAACAGGCGACCGTTCCGAACGGATACGCACGTATAATTTCCCGCAAAACCGAGTAACGGATCACCGTATTGGCTTGACGATTCAAAAGCTAGATCAAATTATTGAAGGCAAGCTCGATGAAGTCTTCGATGCGTTGATTATGGAAGAACAGGCTTATCGCCTCGAAAGTTTGGATCGCCATGACTGAAAAAATTTATGAAGCTCTTCAACGGGCTTCTTCTTTATTAGAAGAAAAAGGATTGGAACCGCATACGGCGCAAATGCTCATGGAATTCGTCACAAAAAAATCCAGGGCAAGCTTATTTGCGGATGTACGCGAGCTACTAACTGAGGTACAGCACCAAGCCTTTTGGGATAAAACAACTGAACTACTTGCAGGAAAGCCAGTCCAATATGTTATCGGAGAAGAAAGCTTTTATGGCTATACATTCAAAGTGGATGATAATGTCCTCATTCCGCGTCCTGAAACAGAAGAGCTTGTTTACGGAGCGCTGGAACGCGGACGAAAACGATTCCAAAACAAATCGATTACCGTTGCAGATATTGGCACCGGTAGTGGAGCAATCGCAGTGTCCTTCAAAAAAGAATGGCCGGAATCGATTGTCACTGCAACAGATATTAGTGAAGGTGCATTGTCCATCGCTAAGCACAATGCTGTAACAAACGATGTCAGCATTGACTTCCGACAAGGTGATTTGCTCGAACCGATTGCAAGTGACAAATGGGATATTGTCCTATCGAATCCGCCCTATATTGCCTATGAGGAAGCAACGCAGATGTCCGATACTGTATTGAAGCATGAGCCACATAATGCTTTATTCGCAGAGGAAGACGGGCTTTACTTCTATCGTAAACTGGCGGAGGGGCTACCAGCGCTTATGAACAAATCGTTTCTTATTGCTGTGGAAATCGGCTATTTGCAAGGTCCGGCTGTGCATAAGTTGTTCCAAGACGCATTTCCAAACGCGATTGTGGAAACTGTCCAGGATATTAACGGTAAAGACAGAATAATATTTTGTGAGACTTGTGAATAAACCTCCTGCTATCCGTCAATAATGCGGTGTAGGAGGGGATAGACATGTTACCAGACTACGAGATTATAAGAGAGACAACTATATTCGAGAAGATGATACCTTTCATCGAATTTATCATCGTTCTCATTTTGATTCAGTCCGTATTGACATTATTCACAGCGGGGGCGGCAGAAGAGGATACTATTCGCTTCCGAATGCTCGCTCATTCTAACGCACCTGTCGATCAGCAAATGAAAAAGGACATTCAACAGCAAATTGAACCGCTTATTAATAAGGCGGTTGCTTCGTCTTTATCAACAAAAGAACTTGTGGGTAACTTAGAACGGCTTGAGAGCACCATTATTGAAACGGCAAAATCATTGTCGAATGGTCAAGCCATTTCATTGGAACGTAAAAAAGCGCTATTTCCCGCAAAGCGGTCGGGGCTAGTCATTCACCCACAAGCGACCTATGACGCTTATATATTAACAATTGGAAGCGGTCGTGGCGATAACTGGTGGTGTGCGCTATTCCCTAAAATTTGTTTTCCAGATAAACAGGAAAAGGATGAAGAACAAGTCACTTTCTTCATTTGGGAATGGATAAAGGGACTATTTGATTGAGTTACTAACAAAAGATGTGGATAACTAACAAAAGCATGTGGATAAAGGGGGTTCAACCTGTGGAAACTATTCTAATTTCAGTGGATAATCATCTGGATAACAACAAAAAATACCAACAAGCTGTGGATATTTTAACAAATGGTGGTGTAGTCGCTTTCCCAACAGAGACAGTTTATGGACTTGGTGCACTTGCAACAGATGGGCAAGCGGTACAGAAGATTTTTGAAGCGAAGGGAAGACCGTCCGATAATCCGCTCATCGTTCATATTGGCCGGCAAGCTGAGGTTGCCAATTATGCAATGCATATTACAGAAGATGCGAAAAAACTGATGGACGCTTATTGGCCGGGGCCTCTTACACTTGTTTTCGATAAAATGCCAGGTGTCATTGCGCCGAATGTTACACCGGGTGTTGAAACAGTTGGGATTCGAATGCCGGATCACCCAGTGGCATTAGAGTTACTGCAGGCATTAGGAGGACCACTTGCCGCACCGAGTGCTAATCGAAGCGGTAAACCGAGTCCAACTGAAGCCATACATGTTTTTGAAGATCTAGAAGGGCATATTCCACTCATTTTGGACGGAGGACAGACAGGGATTGGTGTTGAATCGACTGTCTTGGATATGACGACGAACCCGCCAACCATTTTACGACCGGGTGGTACGACGCAAGAAATGATTGAGATGATAATTGGTCCAGTACGTGCAGATAGTAAAGATCCCGGCGAACAAGCACCGCGTTCACCAGGCATGAAATATATGCATTATGCACCAGAAGCGCCTCTTTTCGTCATTGCACCTGATGTGATTGCGATTCGTGAAGCGGTCGACGTTCTCCACGAAGAAGGTAAGCGAGTTGCGGTAATCGGGCCGGACGATATCGATATTCCCGCCGCAGATTGGTATTTTGCGGTTGGCCCAAGAAATAATAATGAGGCGATGGCCTCTCACTTATACAGGGCGCTACGTCAATGTGACTTAACGCAGGCGGATATTATCCTCGCAGTTGAAACAGATTTGTCCGGAGTAGGTGCTGCGGTCATGAACCGACTAACCAAGGCAGCTGACGGAAAACGTTACGAGGACTAAGTGACATCTGCCGGCGGCGTAACTTGAATCAGCTGAAGTCGGAGACGCCGGCTGATTCAAGTTGAACATGAATGACCTCCCGAGAAAGCGCATAAGATGGACAGATGCGGTATCTGGGGAGGTTTTATTGTGGTGGAATTAGTTGCGGCAGGCATTACAAGCGTTGACGTTGTAGTCGTCTTCGCTTTCTTGCAGGTGAAAGAAGGAAGATTTGGGTTGGCACTTTGGACGTCTTTTCTCAATATGTTCTTCCCTTTTCTTGGATTTGCGACGGGAGAGCTATCATCACATCTATTTGCAGAATGGAGCAGTCTATTATCGGGCATATTGCTCGCTTTAATTGGCATACATATGTTGTTACAGGATGATGGGCCAGGATCTACGAGGAAACATCTCCCTCCCGCTTTAGTTGCGCTAGCAGTCAGTCTTGATACCTTCTCCGTCAGTGTTTCATTCGGTATGCTTCATTTTGATAAAACCCTCTTTATCCTCGCATCAGGTCTATTCACATTTATCCTTTCTTATACAGCACTTATATTTAAAGAGCGAATGGGTTTAGGAGATGGAAAAAATATAAGGCGTTTTGCAGGCATTGCTTTATTGGTCATGGGTGTAATGTCATGTTTTCGTTGAAATTATCTATTCCTTTATTGGCAAAACTCGGTTATTCTATAGGAAGTAGGTGAGAGATAATGAATATTTATTTGATTTGCACAGGCAATACGTGCAGAAGTCCGATGGCGGAAGCGGTTCTTCGCTCCAAGGAACTCGGCAATGTGACGGTTCGCTCGGCGGGTATACATGCCCAAAACGGGCAGCCCATTTCACGACATGCAAAAACGCTTATTGAAGAAGCGGACATGCCCTACACTCCGTGGTCAAGAGCCGTCACAGGCGAAGATTTGGAGTGGGCAGATGTAGTGCTGACGATGACGGAAGCGCATAGGGCTGAGCTCCTATATCGTTATCCGACAATGCAAAAGAAAACGTTTACTTTAAAAGGGTTTGTGGAGTTTGAAACGGGTGGGGATGTACAAGATCCATACGGAGGTAATCTTGACATGTATCGCCAGACATTTAGTGAGTTGTCTACTGTGATGGACAGATTAGAACAGAAGTTAACGGAGGGACAAGCATGAAAGAAACTGGCAGAAAGAAATTTGGATTACGTAAAAAAATCGTTCTTTTTGTAACAATCTTGGCAGTTGTCACCTATACGACGAGTGGTATTTTTATCAATATTATTCAACCCCAATTTTTCCCGAACTTTAATGCATTTTTGTTTGAGCTGTTAACGTATGCAGCAGGGGTATTTTGGTCGGGCGTATTGGCATTTGCCTTCAGTACAATATTGACAAAGCATTTACAAAAACTCGAAACAGCCGCAATTAGAGTATCTAAAGGGGAAATTGGCACAGATATCGAACTGCCACGCTCATCCGATGAAATCCGTTCTGTAGCAGAAGCGTTTCAACAAATGGTTCTCAATCTACGCACGATTGTGGGGCAAATTGAAACGAACTTTGAGCAAACGGCGAGCACAGTGGATAATCTATCCTCCGAAACAGGTGCAGCCGCAAAACAAGCAGATGCAGTAGCGTCAACCATTATTGAAATTTCTACGGGGGCAGAGGCGTCGGCTGTTGCAATCCAAGAAACGGCGGAAGCGATGGAAGACATTCGATTGCTAGCTGTTGAGGTAAGCAATCGAGCAGAAGATTCATCAGTCCGTTCACAAGAAATGTTGGAGGAGCTTAGACGGACGACGGAAGTGTTCCGTATACTCGTCGACGGAATCCGTGATATGTCGACGCAAAGTGAGCTATCACTAGGTACAATTAGGCAGCTCGATCAAAATGCGTTGAAAATCGGAGAAATTGTTCAGCTCGTAGGCAATATTGCAGCACAAACGAATTTATTAGCACTCAATGCCTCTATCGAAGCGGCGCGTGCAGGTGAGCATGGGAAAGGCTTCGCAGTCGTTGCAGAAGAAGTTCGTGTCTTGGCGGACGAAAGTGCAAGAGCTGTACAAGGTATCTCGGGCCTAGTCAGTACCATCCAAACAGATGTAACAAAAGTCGTTAAAGACATGGAGCAACAGGTGAAAACAGCGGCGTTTGAAGCTGATCGTGCCAATGAGACGAGTGAAAATGTCGCAGAAATGGCAACCAAAATCAATGGAATGGCTGACTCTGTTGTCGACATCACGAAATTTGTGGAGCGGCAATTGTCGAACATTGAAGTGACTGCACGCCAATCTCAAGAAGTAGCGGCAATTGCAGAAGAAACATCGGCAGGTGCACAAGAAGTAGGAGCAGCTACTGAGGAACAAGTACGCTCTATTGAACAGGCAGATGCAATGGCTGGTGAACTGAAAAAGCAATCAGAGAAACTTTATGAAGTCATCAATCAATTTGATTTAACAAAATGAATGAAACACAGTCGAAGTAAAATATGCTGATGCATAATTAACTTCGACTGTGTTTTTTTGCGGGAAGATGGTAGAATTAGTTGTGAGTAAATTATGAAAAGAGGGACGCAAGTGAAAATCGCGATTTCTTCAGATCATGGCGGCAATAATCTTCGTCGTGAAATCATCAATCTGTTAGCAGAGCTTGGTGTAGAGTTTGTCGATTTTGGACCGGATTCAAATGAATCTGTCGATTACCCAGACTTTGCAGCACCTGTCGCAAATGGAGTAGCCTCGGGGAATTTCGACCGTGGCATTTTAATTTGTGGAACGGGAATTGGCATGTCCATCGCGGCGAACAAAGTAAAGGGCATCCGCTGTGCGCTTGTTCATGATGTTTTCAGCGCAAAAGCAACGAGAGAGCATAATGATACAAATATCCTAGCAATGGGTGAACGTGTCATCGGAGCAGGACATGCGAGAGAAATTGTTGCAACATGGCTAAACACATCGTTCGAAGGCGGACGCCACGAACGTCGTATTGAAAAAATAATGGAATTAGAAAACTGATAAAACCAGATGGAAAAGCAAGTATCTAATCGTACTTGAGCACCTAAATACCACAAGAAGGCGGGTGGAGAATAGTGGATGCTTTACACTTATGGCAACTCCAACTGGAACAACTATTAACAGAAATGGCTGAACAGGCAAGCCCTGTTGCGGGTACGTTATTCGTTATCGGTTGTTCAACCTCGGAAATTGCAGGCAGTCGAATTGGTACGTCTGGTGCACTCGAGATTGGAGAGGCGCTGTATAAGCCCTTGAAAGATTTTGCGGAGAAATATAAGCTCTATTTAGCCTTCCAAGGATGCGAGCATATCAATCGAGCGTTGACAATCGAACGTCGAGCAGCAGAAAAATTCAATCTTGACGCAGTCTCCGTTATTCCAGCGCAACATGCAGGTGGCTCGATGTCTACATATGCCTATCGTCAAATGGACGAGCCGGTCGTTGTAGAAGCCATTCGTGCAACCGCGGGAATTGACATTGGACAAACATTAATTGGAATGCATTTGAAGCCTGTCGCTGTTCCACTCCGAACATCAATTAGTAAAATTGGAGAGGCAGTCGTTACTGTAGCTACAACACGACCGAAGCTTATTGGTGGAGAGCGTGCAATATATATAATAGATGGAGAAGGGGAATGAAAAAATGGAATTGACAAATGTAAAACGTGAAGACGCAGCGGTATATGAAGCAATTATGGCGGAGAAAAACCGTCAAAATGCGAATATCGAGCTAATTGCATCAGAAAACTTTGTAACAGAAGCAGTTATGGAAGCACAAGGATCTTATTTGACAAATAAATACGCAGAAGGCTATCCGGGCAAACGTTATTACGGTGGCTGTGAGCATGTCGATGTCGTCGAAAATATTGCACGCGATCGCCTGAAAGAAATTTTCGGTGCGGCCTATGCAAACGTTCAGCCACACTCTGGTGCACAAGCGAATATGGCAGTTTACTTCGCAGTTCTTAAACCAGGCGACACTGTTCTAGGCATGAATCTTTCCCATGGCGGTCACTTGACACACGGTAGCCCAGTCAACTTCTCTGGTGAATTGTATAACTTTGTTGACTATGGTGTTGGCAAAGAGGATGAGTTAATTGACTATGAAGACGTTCGTCAAAAAGCACTTGAGCATAAACCGAAAATGATCGTAGCTGGTGCAAGTGCTTATCCACGCGAAATTGATTTTGCGAAATTCCGTGAAATCGCTGATGAAGTGGGAGCGTATCTATTTGTAGATATGGCGCATATCGCAGGACTCGTTGCAGTAGGCGAGCATCCAAATCCAGTACCACACGCACACTTTGTAACATCTACAACACATAAAACATTACGTGGGCCACGTGGTGGACTGATTTTGGTCAACGAAGAATTTGCTGAAGAATTTGGTCGCAAGCTCGACAAATCCATCTTCCCAGGCGTTCAAGGTGGACCATTGATGCACGTCATTGCGGCTAAAGCAGTTGCATTTGGTGAAGCCCTAAAACCGGAATTCAAAACATATATTCAGCAAGTTAAAAAGAATGCGAAAGCATTTGGTGAAGCACTAGTCGCTGAAGGTGTTGATATCGTTTCTGGTGGTACAGACAATCACCTTGTACTTTTGAACCTACGTTCACTAGGCATCACAGGTAAAATTGCAGAGCACGTCCTAGACGAAGTTGGAATTACGGTCAATAAAAACACAATTCCATACGACACGGAAAGCCCATTTGTCACATCTGGTATCCGTATCGGTACACCAGCTGTAACAACAAGAGGTTTTAAGGAAGAAGAAATGAAAGAAATTGCGTCTATCATTGCAAAACTTCTTAAAAACCACGAAGATGAAGACGTGAAAAAAGAAGCACGTCAACGTGTAACAGCATTGACAGATAAGTTCCCGCTCTACGCATAAGTAATATAATAGAATAAGCCGCTATCCTGTGATGGCGGCTTATTTTGTATAGGTATGTATTAAGCAATAGTGCCTATTTGAAAGACTTAGTCATATAGGGGGTAAAGGCGATGGGCAATCTTCAGGCAACTCATAAAGAGAAAAGAATCTTATTGGATTGGCTTCAAAGGTTTGGCAATCGTTTTCGCACGGGCTTTGTCGTACTAGATCCGAATAGCGGTGATAACAAGGTGGTATTTGCCAATGCGTTTTATATTGAAATGACAGGTTATACTGCTTCGGAGATTATTGGTAGTAACATAGGGTTCTTGCATGGCGAGGATACGGATATGGTTCAAATTGGTAAAGTTGCACAAGAAATAATGAGTGGACAATCGACCAAGGCAGAGGTGCTGAATTATAAAAAAGATGGTACACCTTTTTGGAATGAGCTAGTAATCCAACCGATTATCGACGAGCATGGCGATAATTTATACACAATAGCATTTTGCTCGGATACGACGGAGAGGAAGAAAGACGAAATTTTGCTCAAACTTCAGGAAGATATTTTTGCTGGCATTAATGAAAGTGAGCAACCGACAAGTCTTATCCAAAAAATTGCGAATGTCATCAAATCCTTCTTTTGGCAAGATGCGGCCTGTTCAATCTTGTTCAAGGAGAAAGAGGGAAATTGGTATACTGGTGCCGCAGACGACGTCTCACCTCATTTAATAGATAAGCTTCTGGAAGATGTCTATGACAAAACGCCCTTACCGAGTGAGTTGATTGTGCGAGAGGGGCAAGAAACGAGTTCTCTCGGTGAATTTTACTCCGAATTGTCAATTCCGATAATAGACAGCGATGGCGATGTGAGTGGGCTTGTGACAATCTTTAATAAGAAATCGATGAAGCCGACTGAAACGCAAATTCGCTTTTTGGAAAAGGTTATCCCGATTATTCAAACGACAAGAATTCACTATAGTCAGCAGGCTGAGTATTATCGGCTTGCCTTTACGAATCCAGAAACAGGGCTTCCGAATCGTCATGCATTTTTGAAGAAATTTGAAAAAAACCTGCGGGATGGACGCAATCATTTTGCAGCGATTATTGAGCCAGGTGAATATGGTCAAATTGTGGACTTGTACGGCGGAGAAGCAGCCGATGAGCTCTTCATTCAACTTAGCCAGCGTATTGAGCGAGTAGGGATTGGGAGGCCTAACTTTGTAGGACGTTTTGCAAGTGCGACGCTTGTTTTCACCAATGAGCCTTTGCCTGAGGATAATGGATATAACATTATTGAGCTCAACCATCTCGTTGCAAAACCTTTTATGATTGCGGGTCAGGAAATGTTTATCACCTTAAAAATCGGGGTTGCATTATTGGAAAATGACCTTAGTGGTGAGGATATACTCCGACGTGCTGATACGGCATTGACAGATGCAAAGAAGAAATCCGGAAATGCCATTTCCTTTTATAAGGATTTACAGTACGAGGAAACGAGAAAAGAAATGAAAATCTTCAATGAGCTATCGAAGGCACTATTAACCGATCAAATCGAAGTCTATTTACAGCCGCAGGTAGATTTAAAGGATGGTAGCATTATTTCTTTTGAAGCGTTAGCCCGTTGGTTCTCGCCTACACTCGGACAAGTGCCACCTTCTTTATTCATTCCAGCTGCTGAAAATATCGGTAGAATTATTGACTTAGAAATTCATATTTTATCGAAAGTAATGGAATGGCAACGCCAGCGGAAACAGGCTGGTGAAAGAATGTATCAGGTGGCTGTCAATATTTCTGCCCAGCATTTCTTTGCACCGACATTTGTGGAGGATCTACAAAAGCAGATTGCGACATACGACCTTTTACCAACTCATATTAAGCTTGAATTGACCGAGAGTATCGGCTTAACAGATATACTCAAAGCGAAATTGATATTCCTAGACCTGCATGAAGCGGGCTTTGAATTATCCGTAGATGATTTTGGTGTTGGATTTTCATCGTTAAGCTATTTACCCCAACTCCCATTAAGCGAATTAAAAATAGACCGTAGCTTTATCAATGCAATTGGTGAACCCGCTACGCTCGCAGTTGTTCGGACGATTATCCAACTGGCTAATAATTTGAACTTCTCAACAGTTGCAGAAGGAATTGAAGAAGAATGGCAAGGTGAAAAATTGCGTGAGTTGGGCTGTAAAGTGGGGCAAGGCTTTTACTACTACAAGCCAGTGCCTTTACTCGAAATAGACCGACTACTTGGTGAGAAATAAGATAATCAATGAGGTCTTGGCGTAATTGCGTCCGAATTTTGAATTGTGCCCACAGGACGTGGGTATGCAGTCGTTGCGACAGGACGTCGCGCCCTTAGACTGCCGGAAATTGACTCCCTTCAAAACTTATGGGTGTTTGACGTGCCTGAAGCAGCATGCTTCTGTTATAATGAACAGGACATTTTGAAAAGGGGCGAATATATATGCCGAAAGTACATGTTTTTGATCATCCACTAATCCAACACAAACTTACGTACATACGTGATACCAACACAGGAACAAAAGAATTCCGAGAGCTGGTTGATGAAGTAGCAACACTCATGGCATATGAAATTACACGTGAACTACCGCTTCAAGAAGTAGAAATCGAAACGCCTGTTTGTACGGCAAAATCGAAAGTACTTGCAGGAAAGAAACTGGGCATTGTGCCGATTCTGCGTGCAGGTATTGGGATGGTCGATGGAATTCTTAACCTCATTCCAGCAGCAAAAGTCGGGCATATCGGCTTGTACCGCGATCCTGAAACATTGCAACCAGTCGAATATTACGTGAAACTTCCTTCCGACGTATCGGTTCGCGATTTCATCCTTGTTGACCCGATGCTTGCAACGGGCGGATCTGCAATCGCAGCAGTCGATTCATTAAAAAGTCGTGGTGCAAAAAACATCACCTTCATGTGCCTGATTGCGGCACCGGAAGGCGTAAAAGCAATGACGGAAGCACATCCAGACGTCGACGTTTACATTGCTGCGCTTGATGAAAGACTTGATGAAAAAGGCTACATCGTACCAGGACTAGGCGATGCTGGAGATCGACTATTCGGTACAAAATGATAGGGAAGGCGTGAATGGTTTGAAGAAGAAATGGAAAGTGATGACGATTTTTGGTACGCGACCAGAAGCGATTAAGATGGCTCCGCTCGTGCTAGAACTACAAAAGCATTCGGATGATATTGAACCGATTGTAACAGTTACAGCGCAGCATCGCGAAATGCTTGACCAAGTACTAGAAACATTCGGCATCACACCTGATTTTGATTTGAATATCATGAAAGATCGACAAACGCTTGTAGACGTCGCAACGCGCGGATTAGAAGGACTCGATCGAATTATGAAAGAAGCACAGCCGGATATCGTGCTCGTTCACGGCGATACATCGACGACTTTCATAGGAAGTCTAGCCGCTTTCTACAACCGCATTGCAGTCGGGCATGTTGAAGCAGGGCTTCGTACATGGGACAAATACTCTCCATATCCAGAGGAGATGAACCGACAGCTAACAGGTGTTATCGCAGATCTTCATTTTTCACCGACAGAAAAGTCAGCTCGCAATTTAGTGAATGAAGGAAAACCAGAAGATCGTATTTATATAACGGGTAATACAGCAATTGATGCACTTCAGACAACTGTGCTCGAGGAATATTCGCACCCTGTTCTTGACAAAATTGGGACAGATAGGCTTATTCTACTCACGGCGCACCGTCGGGAAAACCTCGGTGAACCAATGCGCAATATGTTCCGTGCTATTAATCGCCTACTTGCGAAATACGATGATATTCAGGTCATTTACCCAGTTCACATGAATCCGGCAGTTCGCGAAGTAGCAGATGAGCTTCTTGGCAACAATAACCGCGTTCATTTAATCGAGCCGCTTGAAGTGGTTGACTTCCATAACTTTGCTGCACGCTCACATATTATTTTGACTGATTCAGGCGGTATCCAAGAAGAAGCACCATCTCTCGGCAAACCGGTCATCGTCTTGCGCGATACGACTGAACGTCCAGAAGGTATCGAAGCTGGAACACTGAAGCTGGCGGGTACTGATGAAGAAACAATCTTTACACTGACTGATACATTGCTTACCGACGAAGCGGAATATTCAAGAATGGCCAAAGCGTCCAACCCTTACGGAGACGGACATGCCTCTGAACGAATCGTCGAAGCACTGAAAGAGTATTTAACATCTATTGAAAAGTAAACGGATAAACGGCCGAGGCAACTCGGTCGTTTTTTTTCTACTGCTAGAAGTCTAGAACATCCGATTGTCTGACACTTGGATGTTCAGTTCGAGGTAGCTCAGTTCCACAAATAGGCGATCCAGTTCCCAAAACACCGACAATAAAGTGATCTTAGGGAAACCCCCTATTTATCTTGAATTCGAAAATCGCTGGACATATTACAACTGCATTGCAAATTTGTCGAATGTTTGACAAAACGAACACTTTGTGAAGAATTTCACGGGAATCAATTGACATCAATTTTCGCCTATTGTATGCTTACAAAGGGTAAGAATGATAGGGGTTTCTTATATATTTGTAGCAGCACAACATCTAGTGGTGCTAAGATACCGCTAGCATCCTATCTTAATTACGTTGAAAATGTAGGGATGCTCCTAGTTGTCAATCATAGACACGCTAGGCTCATCGGAGCATTCACCAAATGACCTACCTTTCGACGCTACTCGCACAACTTATTGGTTTTATCTTTTTTCAAAGTCTTTGCCCGTGTTTGGCTAAACTATGAGACAAGAGCCACCCCCGCTTTTCCGTGTGTTAGGCTTGTGACTATACATAAACGCATAGACACAAAGCACCGTACAATCCTAAAATATGAGTCAGGAGAATAACCTACCATGCAAACCTTGCAAGAAATTTATAGAAGGCAAAAAAGGGTTCTATTTTTTTGTCTAGCATTGTTCGTTCTAGGTTGGGGATTTACTGATTTTAAGACAGTTTTCGCAGGTTTAATACTAGGATCTCTGTTTGGATTGTATAATTTCTGGATCCTTATCCGTAAAATGGAGAGAATGGAACAGAAATTCTCAGAGGGTAAGCAAAGTTTATCACTTGGGACTGTGTTACGTTTTGCATCTGGTGTCGGTGCGGCAGCACTTGCGACCGCGATGCCAGAACATTTCGACCTGATCAGTACAGTTATCGGATTCGCGATACCTTACGTTCTCCTACTAGTGGAGAGGATCATCTACCACGCAAGACATCAATAAAGCTTTCTCATGAATGTGAAGCGATACGAAAGATTGATTTAATTTTGGGTGCTTAAGGGAGGTGAACGAAAAATGGAACATGGAAATCCGTTACGCACGGCTTTCGCGGGAACAGCATTCGAAATGACATTCAACCTATCTAACGTCCTAATGCTCTTCATCACATGTCTGATTGTATTCCTCATCGCGTTTTTCGCTACACGTAGTTTGCAGCTAAAGCCGACAGGAATGCAAAATTTCTTTGAATGGGTTATGGATTTCGTCAAAGGGATTATCAAAAGTAACATGGATTGGAAAACGGGTGGGCGATTCCACATATTAGGAATCACACTTATCATGTTTCTCTTTGTAGCGAACGTACTAGGACTTCCAATGGCAATCTATTGGAAAGGGGACCTGTGGTGGAAATCACCGACAGCTGACCCTGTAGTGACATTGACACTGGCAAGTACGGTCATTGTTCTTACACACTATTACGGTATTAAGATGACAGGTCTGAAAGAATATGGAAAAGGCTACCTTAAGCCGCTCCCTTTCCTTGCACCGCTTAAAGTAGTGGAGGAATTTGCAAATACGTTGACACTCGGTCTGCGTCTTTATGGTAACATCTATGCCGGTGAAGTTCTTCTTGGCCTATTGGCTGGACTTGCAACATCAGGTATACTCGGGTTGTTTGGAGCAGTTGTTCCATCGCTTGCTTGGATGGGCTTCTCGATTTTCGTCGGGGGGATCCAGTCATTTATCTTCGTTATGTTGTCGATGGTTTACATGTCACATAAAGTGGCAACAGACCATTAAGCATATAATGCTCGTTTAAACGAGCGACAAAACAAAAAACAGGAATTCTTAGGAGGAAACAATAATGGTAGGATCAGTTGGTCTATTAGCAGCAGCAATCGCAATCGGTTTAGGAGCACTAGGAGCAGGTCTTGGTGCAGGTCTTGTTGTATCACGCACACAAGAAGGAATTGCACGTCAACCAGAAGCACGCGGTATTCTTCAAACAAACATGTTCGTCGGTGTTGCACTTGTTGAGGTTGTTCCGATTTTCGCAGCAGTTATTGCATTTATCGTAATGAACAAATAAGTAATACGCTACAGAGTAATGACATTCATTTCTCTGCGAGAATTGAATTCAATGGCGAAGAACATACTATGTAGTCCTTCGCCATTCATTTATGTAAATAAAGAAAGTATCTATACTTAAAAAAGATATAAGCTCTTGAAGGGAGTGAAACAATCGTGTTTTTGGATACCTTCGCCCTATTGGCAGCTGATGGTGGAGCTGCTAGTGGATTGGCAAAATTAAATAACCCAAATGGTCTTAACCTTGGCGATATTATCGTTACGGTGGCATTTTTCACGATACTCATGTTACTTCTGAAGAAGTTTGCATGGGGACCACTAATGGGCATTATGGATCAACGGGCTCAATTGATTTCAAATGAAATCGAAGCAGCTGAAAAAAGTCGCTTGGAATCGCAAAAACTTCTTGAAGAACAACGTGAGTTGCTAAAAGAAGCACGTGAAAACGCCCAATCGATTGTTGAAAACGCTCGTAAGCAAGGCGAGACACAGCGTGATGAGCTAATCATTACTGCACGTGCAGAAGCCAACCGCATGAAAGAAGCGGCGGTGCTTGAAATTGCGACAGAAAAGGACAAAGCTGTTGCAGCAGTCCGCGAAGAATTCGTATCACTTTCCATCCTTGCAGCGTCTAAAGTGCTTGGGAAAGAAATTTCCGAAGAGGATAACCGCGCATTGATTGAAGAGACGATTGCGAAGGCAGGCGAGGGTCGATGAGCCAATCGATTGCAGCAAAACGCTACGCACTTGCCCTATTCGAACTCGCACAACAAAATGGACAAATCACTTCAATTCAAGAAGAACTTCAAGAATTGAAAAAGGTTTTCCAAGACAATAAAGGACTTGGGCAATTGCTTGAGTCACCTAAATTACCATTGGCAAAAAAGAAGGAACTGCTTACAGACCTATTCAAGGGAGCAAATCAGCTTATTTTGAATACATTGAACGTCCTGCTTGACGGGAAACGCATGAACGAAGTGATTCACTTTGTCGATGAGTTCAACACATTTGCAAATGATTCAGCGGGTGTCGCTGAAGCTACGGTGTATTCTACACTGCCGCTTTCGGATGAAATCAGTCAATCTATTTCAAATGCGTTCGCACAAAAGGTTGGTAAACAATCCTTGAAAATTGATAACATCATCGATCCAGCGCTAATTGGTGGCGTACGTCTCCAAATTGGCAATCAGATTTACGACAGCAGCGTAAGCGCGAAGCTTGAACGTCTGAAACGGGATCTTATCGGATCATAAAACTGAAATTTGAGGGGTGACATGCATGAGCATCAAAGCTGAAGAAATCAGCGTTCTCATAAAACAGCAGATTGAAAATTATCAGTCTGAGTTGAAAGTGAGCGAAGTAGGTACAGTTATTAAAATTGGTGACGGTATCGCACTAGCTCATGGCCTCGACAACGTCATGGCCGGAGAACTTCTTGAGTTCTCTACAGGTGTTCTAGGTATGGCGCAAAACTTGGAAGCGAACAACGTTGGTATCGTTATCCTTGGCCCATACACAGACATTAAAGAAGGCGATGAAGTACGTCGTACAGGTCGTATTATGGAAGTACCAGTTGGTCAAGAACTAATTGGACGCGTTGTCAATCCACTGGGACAACCAGTTGATGGACTAGGTCCGATTGCAACAACAAAATCACGTCCAATTGAAAGTCCTGCACAAGGGGTAATGGCGCGTAAATCCGTTCATGAACCACTTCAAACAGGCATTAAAGCGATTGATGCACTAGTTCCAATCGGTCGTGGACAGCGTGAATTGATCATCGGTGACCGTCAAACAGGTAAAACTACTGTTGCCATCGATACAATTTTGAACCAAGCTGACCAAGATATGATTTGTATCTACGTTGCAATTGGTCAAAAAGAATCGACTGTTCGTGGTGTTGTTGAAACATTACGTAAAAACGGTGCACTTGACTACACAATCGTTGTAACAGCTTCTGCTTCACAACCAGCTCCACTACTATTCCTTGCACCTTATGCAGGTATAACAATGGCTGAGGAATTCATGTTTGACGGTAAGCACGTGCTAATCGTTTATGATGACCTATCAAAACAAGCAGCAGCATACCGCGAACTGTCCTTGCTACTTCGTCGTCCTCCGGGTCGTGAAGCTTATCCTGGTGACGTCTTCTATCTTCACTCCCGCCTTCTTGAGCGTGCAGCGAAGTTGAACGATACACTTGGTGCAGGTTCAATTACAGCATTGCCATTCGTTGAAACACAAGCAGGGGATATCTCCGCTTATATTCCAACAAACGTAATTTCAATTACAGACGGTCAAATCTTCCTTCAGTCTGACCTATTCTTCTCGGGTGTACGTCCGGCCATTAACCCTGGTCTTTCCGTATCACGCGTAGGTGGTTCAGCACAGATTAAAGCAATGAAAAAAGTTGCGGGAACATTACGTCTTGACCTTGCAGCATTCCGTGAGCTAGAAGCATTCTCACAATTCGGTTCTAACCTTGATGCTGCAACACAAGCTAAGCTAGATCGTGGTGTACGTACAGTTGAAATCTTGAAGCAAGATTTGAACAAACCATTCAAAGTCGAACAACAAGTTGTCGTTCTTTACGCATTAACGCGTGGACATCTTGACGATGTTCCAGTCAAAGACATCTTACGTTTCGAAAGCGAAATGCTAAGCTGGCTTGAAACGAACCACACTGACGTATATGATCATATTCGCAAGACAAAGGATCTTCCAGCGGACGACGTAATGGTAGCAGCAATTACAGAGTTCAAGAAAAACTTCGTCTCAGTAGAATAAGTAAGGAAGGATGTAGTTCAATCCTTCTCCAAGGAAACGTATTTGACAACAACGCCAAAACGATTCTTGATCTAAAGGTGGTTGTTCACAAAAGGTTGGACATTCAACGGACTTTTTGAACACCCCTAAAAAACGATAAGGTGGTGAAATGTCAGTGGCATCATTACGCGATATAGAAAACCGTATTAAATCGACGAAGAAAACAAGTCAAATTACCAAAGCGATGCAAATGGTCTCCGCTTCCAAATTAACGCGTGCAGAGAACAACGCTTTAGCGTTTGTTCCTTACATGGAGAAAATTCAAGAAGTTGTAGGCGCTATTGCTGCGGGTACAAGTGACTCGGGTCACCCAATGCTCGTTTCTCGTCCTGTTAAAAAGACGGGTTACATCGTAATTACTTCGGATCGTGGACTCGTAGGAGGCTATAATGCCAACATCCTACGCACGGTTAAAAATGCAATCGAAAAACGTCATGCGTCGAAAGACGAAGTGATGATTATTGCGATCGGGCGGAAAGGTCTTGAATTTTTCCAACGTCTTGATTTCAATATTGTCGAAAGCCTCGAAGGAGTTAGTGATCACCCATCATTCAACGAAATAAAAGAAGTCGCTAATCGAGCTGTTGGCATGTTCACAGAAGGCGCGTATGATGAAGTGTATTTGTATTACAACCACTTCGTCTCCGCCATCTCAAGTGAAGTGACGGAAAAGAAATTGCTTCCGCTCACAGACGTCATATCGGCATCGGCAACGACTTCCTATGAGTTTGAGCCTTCAGGCGAAAAAATTCTTGAAGTGCTTCTCCCTCAATATGCAGAAAGTCTTATTTTCGGTGCATTGATTGACGGCAAGGCAAGTGAACATGCTTCAAGTATGACAGCAATGAAAACTGCATCTGATAATGCAGCTGACTTAATAGATTCTTTAACACTTTCATTCAACCGTGCACGACAAGCCGCGATTACGCAACAAATTACAGAAATCGTCGGTGGCGTTGCAGCTCTCGAGTAAAAGGGCTGATACTGTACGGCAAAAGTAAGACAGGAGGGAAAAGTATGAATAAAGGACATGTACTTCAAGTAATGGGTCCGGTTGTTGACGTTAAGTTTGAAAACGGTCAACTTCCTGGAATCTATAACGCATTGAAGGTCCAGATTAATCGTCCAAACACTGAGCCTGAAACGTTGACACTTGAGGTCGCGCTTCACCTTGGGGACGATACAGTACGTACAATTGCAATGTCATCAACAGATGGTTTACAACGTGGTTCAGTCGTAGACGATATGGGTTCTGCGATTTCAGTTCCAGTAGGTGACGTAACACTAGGACGTGTATTTAACGTACTTGGGGAAATTATTGACCTTGGTGAGGAAATTCCGGCAACAGACCGTCGCGACCCAATTCACCGTCTTGCTCCAGTATTTGAAAACCTTTCAACAGAAGTTGAAATCCTAGAAACGGGTATTAAAGTTGTTGACTTACTTGCTCCATACATCAAAGGTGGTAAAATTGGCCTCTTCGGTGGTGCGGGTGTAGGTAAAACAGTTCTGATCCAAGAACTAATCAATAACATTGCACAAGAACACGGTGGTATTTCGGTATTCGCTGGTGTTGGAGAGCGTACGCGTGAAGGAAATGACTTGTTCTATGAAATGACAGATTCTGGCGTTATCAACAAAACGGCAATGGTATTCGGTCAAATGAACGAGCCACCTGGCGCACGTATGCGTGTTGCTCTAACAGGTTTGACAATGGCAGAATATTTCCGTGACGAAAAAGGCGCGGACGTTCTTCTGTTCATCGATAACATCTTCCGCTTCACACAAGCGGGTTCTGAAGTATCAGCACTACTTGGTCGTATGCCATCAGCAGTTGGTTACCAGCCGACACTAGCAACGGAAATGGGTCAGCTTCAAGAGCGTATCACATCGACAAACGTCGGTTCTGTTACATCTATCCAAGCGATCTATGTTCCTGCGGATGACTATACGGATCCAGCTCCAGCAACGACGTTTGCTCACCTTGATGCAACGACAAACCTTGAGCGTAAACTTTCTGAAATGGGTATTTACCCAGCGGTTGACCCACTTGCTTCAACTTCACGCGCACTAAGCCCAAGCATCATTGGCGAAGAGCATTATGAGGTTGCACGTCAAGTACAACAGACGCTTCAGCGTTACCGTGAGCTTCAGGATATCATCGCGATTCTTGGTATGGATGAGCTTGGCGAAGAAGACAAATTGGTAGTAGGACGCGCGCGTCGTATCCAATTCTTCTTGTCACAGAACTTCCACGTAGCAGAGCAGTTCACAGGACAGAAGGGTTCTTATGTGCCTGTAGCTGAAACAGTTAAAGGCTTCAGCGAAATCCTTGAAGGTCGCTATGATCATCTTCCGGAAGATGCATTCCGACTTGTTGGACGCATCGAGGAAGTTATCGAAAAAGCAAAAGCAATGGGCGTAGAAGTTTAATTTAACTCTTTAGGAATTAAATTAAAGCCTCCGGCGGATGCGACAGATTTTTCAAGGGAGTTAGTGAGCCCTGCTCGATAAAATCTGCGCCAAATTCGCCAAGGCGAATTTGAATTAAGCGACCAGGAGGGGAAAAAATGAAGACAATTAAAGTCAATATCGTCACTCCCGACGGCCCTGTTTGTGAAACGGATGCGAATGTAGTCATCGCGGTTACTGAAACAGGTGAAATCGGGATCCTTCCCGGCCACATTGCGATGGTAGCACCACTTCAAATTGGTGCACTTCGCCTGAAGAAGGATGACGCGACAGAACATATAGCGGTACATGGTGGTTTTCTTGAAGTCCGTCCCGATGTTGTTACTGTCCTAGCACAAAGTGCAGAAATGGCTTCATCTATCGATATTGCTCGTGCACAAGCTGCGGCAAAACGTGCAGAAGATACATTGCGCGCCGATCAAGATGAAAGTAATTACAAATTGGCGGAACTTGAACTGAAGCGTGCCCTCACTCGTATCGATGTATACGAAACAAGAAAAAAATGAGTTGTTGATGATGGCGGGCAGAGGAATAAGTTTCTTCTGTCCGCCTTTTATCGCGTTTACAGGAGGCTGAAGCATGACCAATATGATGGCATTTCAACCCTTGCTCGCAATTGTGTCACATATTTTTTTCATCGGTATCACTTTTTTTGCATTACAGGCAATTATGCCGGAAAAAATAATTAAAAAGAATCATGTGATGCAAGCGCAGCTTTTGTTTATTTTACTTAGCATTGCTATCGGTTCGTCCGTATCAAATTTCTTTTTGGAGATATCCTATTGGTCAGGAAGGCTCCCATTTATGTTCAAGTAACTTTTTAATGAGACAAGAATAATTATCCAATTTGAACGACAATGTAAAATAATCCATGTTATCGCCGCGTATATGACAACTATCGCAAGAAATAGTGCATATACGGGGCGATGGCATGAAATTGACCATTCGTTGTTATGACACAAAACGTCAAAACTATACATAGTATAGACTACTTAGTAGTAGGTTCAGAAAATAGCCCTGACGCCGCTTGTTTATTGGGCGTAGGCAATGTAAAATAGGATATGTTTTTACGGTAAATGTCTAATAAGAAAAATGTAGATAAATGTCTATAATATGTATGGCTACAACTTAGGAGTCGGAGGGACTTACTTTGGATAAAATTATTATCAATGGTGGACGTGTTCTTAGAGGAAATGTCCGGGTGGAAGGTGCTAAAAATGCAGTATTGCCAATACTCGCAGCTGCATTACTTGCATCAGAGGGATCAAATATTATACGTGATGTGCCGAATCTTTCAGATGTCGGAACGATTAATGAAGTACTCAAAAGTTTGAATGCGAAAGTGGAGCATTTCCCAGAAAAAGATCAAGTGATTATCGACTCAACTGGCACGCTATCGGATGAGGCGCAATTTGAATATGTGCGTAAAATGCGTGCTTCGATTCTCGTCATGGGGCCACTTTTGGCGCGTAATGGTTACGCGAGAGTTGCTCTTCCAGGTGGCTGTGCAATAGGCTCACGTCCAATTGATCAGCATTTAAAAGGCTTCGAAGCAATGGGAGCTGAAATTACATTCGGTCATGGACATGTTGAGGCGAGAGCACAAGGTGGTTTGAAAGGCGCTAAAATTTACCTCGATTTTCCGAGTGTAGGGGCGACTGAAAATATTATTACAGCTGCCGCTTTAGCAAAAGGCACAACAATCATTGAAAACGCAGCAAAGGAACCTGAAATAGTAGACCTTGCGAACTTTATCAATGAAATGGGTGGAAAAGTTGTTGGGGCTGGTACGGACACAATTCGAATTGAAGGTGTAGCGAAATTATTCGGCACAACGCATCACATTATACCCGATCGTATTGAAACGGGTACATTCATGGTGGCAGCGGCCATTACAGGTGGCGACGTCATTATTGACAACGCTGTTCCTGAGCATAATGCTGCGCTAATTTCCAAATTAGGCGAAATGGGTGTCGTTATCACAGAGCTAGACGAAGGTGTGCGTGTCACAGCCCAGTTACCATTGAAATCTGTTGACTTAAAGACAATGCCACATCCTGGCTTCCCAACAGATATGCAATCCCAAATGATGGCATTGATGTTAACAGCATCAGGTACGGGTGTTTTAACTGAAACTGTTTTCGAAAACCGTTTCATGCATGTCGAAGAATTCCGTCGTATGAATGGATCCGTTAAAATTGAAGGCAGATCCGTTATCATTACGGGCCCATCTGAATTACAAGGAGCAGAAGTAGCAGCGACTGATCTTCGTGCAGCAGCAGCGCTTATTTTAGCCGGCCTTGTAGCAGAAGGGGTTACACGTGTCACTGAGTTATCGCATCTGGATCGTGGCTACGTCAATTTCCACGGTAAGCTTGCAGCACTCGGAGCAGATATCGTCCGCGTTTCACCAGAAATGCAAACTGAAAAAACAGCACAACTCGCTTAACGATAAAGTGCATCCCAAAAGACTGTAGACACCATCTACAGTCTTTTTTACTTGTTCCATACCTCACGTCTTAAAAAAGGATGCATAAACCTCGCACGACCTCATATACTTAATCATGGACAAACTACTAGCCGTATTATTCATCATACTCTTATTTTTTATCCCTGTTTTGTTAAAACAACCACCGGATACGAGCAGCAAAATCGAGGAAACTGAAGAAAAACTTTGCCCGATTATGATTACAGTAGCGGGTATGGACAAGTCCATTACATTGGAAGAGTACGTTGTTGGAGTAGTTGCCGGTGAAATGCCCGCTACTTTTCAGCAGGAAGCACTGAAGGCTCAAGCAATTGCAGCACGGACCTACGCACTCCGAACGACAAATTACGGTGAAAAACCAATCGCAGCGGACGTATCCGCCCAAGTTTATTCCAGTGAAGCGCAGCGTAAAAAGCGCTGGGAGAAAGAATTTAAGAACAACGAAAGAAAAGTGCGTGCAGCCGTAGAAGCCACAGCAGGGGATACGCTTGTCTATGGTGAAGAAATGATATCGGCCATGTTTTTTTCTACATCTAATGGTAAAACTGAAACTGCACAAAACTTCAGTGGCAATGATATTCCCTATTTACAAAGTGTGGACAGTCCTGGGGAGGAGGACGTGGCGCCAAAAGTGGAACGCGAATCGAAGATGGAGCTAGCTGAATGGAATGATAAAATAGGTAGTCAATGGGGTGCCGAGCGTTTTAAATCATTACAGCTTGTTAGAAACCCAACCGGACGAGTTCAAAAGGTTGTGGCTTCTAATTTCGAGATGAGTGGCCGAGAAATGCGGGATTTATTGGGGCTTGCATCGACAGATTTCGATATCGCCTACGACGTCACGAACGAAATTGTGCATATGACAACAATCGGTTATGGCCATGGCGTAGGAATGAGCCAATACGGGGCAGAGGCATATGCTCAGAAAGGATGGAAGGCGGAAGACATTCTTTTACACTATTACAGCGGCGCACAAATAAAAAAGTTCACATTAGTTGATTCCAAATGTTTAAAAACTCCTTCACTTGCAAACAATAGCGAGTGAGGTGATGACAATGCGAGAAGAAAAACCGAAAGCCCCTTCTCAGAAGAACAAAAGTGCAAAGACAAAAAGTTGGTTTTGGCCTATAGTCTATTCCGGTATCGCAATCGTCTTCGTCGGCATGATCTGGGGTTATAATGCATTCATGACGGAAGATTCCCCGGGGCTGGCAGACGTTGCAGGAAAGGACGCAAAAGATTCGCCAATTGTGGAGACTAACGCAGCAAATGAAAAACTAAAATATCCATTTGCCGAAGAACTCTATGACGACGTGGTCATTGTACAAGATTTTTACGACCCAGAAGCGGACGCTGCTACACGCGAAAATGCCCTGCTCGTATTCGATCAAGAATATGTGACCAATACTGGCGTAATGATTTCCATTCAAGGCAAGCCATTCGGAGTGGTCGCAGCACTTAGCGGCAAAGTAGAAGAAGTTGTGAACGACCCATTCATGGGTGACGCAATCATCCTATCCCACGCAAACGGACTGACGACCATTTACAGTTCAGTCACAGCGATCCAAGTCAAACCAGGTGAGGAAGTAAGCCAAGGTCAGGCGCTCGCCACAACTTCAGAGAATGAATGGAATACAGTAGCAGGAGTCCATTTACAGTTTGAAGTACAAAAAGATGGCGTAGCCGTCAACCCACGTTCCTACCTAGCTTTCTGACTTTTACCCACCAGCGCCAGTTACTCGCATAATTCACGCTTGTTGAATTGTGATAGTAGTTGGTGCTTTTTCATTGGTTGGAGCCTTTTGGGTAAATGGTTGGACGCTTCTGCAGAATGGTTGCATACTCTCGCCTTCGTTGGACACTTTGCCCAAACGGTTGCACACTCGGCAAGAATGGTTGGAGGCTTCGCGATAATGGTTGTACACTCCAGCCTTAGTTGGACACTTTGCCCAAATGGTTGCACACTCGGCAAGAATGGTTGGACGCTTCGCGATAATGGTTGTACACTCCTGCCTTTGTTGGACACTTTGCCCAAATGGTTGCACACTTTGCAAGAATGGTTGGAGACTT
>NZ_JAWLIR010000025.1:0-35148 GCF_033485195.1 Sporosarcina beigongshangi | reverse complement strand
CGTCAACCCACGTTCCTACCTAGCTTTCTGACTTTTACCCACCAGCGCCAGTTACTCGCATAATTCACGCTTGTTGAATTGTGATAGTAGTTGGTGCTTTTTCATTGGTTGGAGCCTTTTGGGTAAATGGTTGGACGCTTCTGCAGAATGGTTGCATACTCTCGCCTTCGTTGGACACTTTGCCCAAATGGTTGCACACTCGGCAAGAATGGTTGGACGCTTCGCGATAATGGTTGTACACTCCTGCCTTTGTTGGACACTTTGCCCAAATGGTTGCACACTTTGCAAGAATGGTTGGAGACTTCACGCAAATGGTTGGACGCTTCGCGATAATGGTTGTAGACTCCCGCCTTTGTTGGACACTTAGCCCAAATGGTTGTAGACTCGGCAAGAATGGTTGTAGACTCCACGCAAATGGTTGGACGCTTCGCGATAATGGTTGTACACTCCTGCCTTTGTTGGACACTTAGCCCATATGGTTGTAGACTCGGCACGAATGGTTGTAGACTTCACACAAAAGGTTGGAATCTACGCGATAATGGTTGTACACTCCTGCCTTTGTTGGACACTTAGCCCATATGGTTGTAGACTCGGCACGAATGGTTGTAGACTTCACACAAAAGGTTGGAATCTACGCGATAATGGTTGTACACTCCCACCTTCGTTGGACACTTTGCCTAAATGGTTGCACACTTGGCAAGAATGGTTGTAGACTTCACACAAAAGGTTGGACGCTTCGCGATAATGGTTGTACACGCCCACCTTCGTTGGACACTGTGCCTAAATGGTTGCACACTAGGCAAGAATGGTTGTAGACTCCACGCAAAAGGTTGGACGCTTCGCGATAATGGTTGCAGACTCCCTCCTTCGTTGGACACTTTGCCGAAATGGTTGCACACTCCATGCAATTTGTTGGACGCCTCACCCAATTGGTTGCAAACTCCCACCTTAGTTTACACACACACTCCCTAAATAGTTGCCCCCTAGCCCAATCCGTCAGACAGCCTACACCAACGCGCATAACCTCGCCCTTAACAGCATAGAATAAAGGAAGATTCGGAGTTGACAGGAAAGGAAGAGGGCGTGCACGAGCAAATACGGAGGCGATGCGTGCGCCTCGGAAAAATGTTGCTGGAGACAGGACTAACGGTAAGGGCGCTGGCAAAAGCGACGGGCTATTCGAAAAGCACGGTCCACAAAGATTTGACAGAACGTTTACCAAATGTCGATGTGGCATTGTCGGAAGAAGTCGCCAAAATACTTGCCTATCATAAGTCTGTCAGACATTTACGGGGTGGCGAAGCGACAAGGGTTAAATGGATGAACGAAATGAAGAAAGTGGGAAGTAGTTAGGGAAGACGGGCGGTTTCGCAATTTACATTGCGAGCCGCCCTTTATTTATCTGAATTCAGCAGGAAAAGCCCTCACCTTTGCAGATGGCAGGAAGAATCCACTTTGCTTCCTGTTCAGTGGATGTCACGGATTTTTTTAGGGCAGCCTAAGTGCGCCGCGTCCTGCGGCAAGGCTGTATGACCTATATCCTGTAGGCCTCAAGACCGAAAAAATTCGTAACCAATTTCGTCTCGGCGTAATTGATTGGAAAGAAAGTGGTACCAAAGTATATTCATTAACGGATAACTATGGTAAAATGTTGAGTTAGGAGAGTATACATATACGGTAGTATTCGATGATCAGGTGGAAGGGGAAACGGAAATAATGTTTGCAAAAGATATTGGGATCGACCTGGGTACAGCCAACGTCTTAATTCACGTAAAAGGAAAAGGGATTGTTCTTAACGAGCCATCTGTTGTCGCGATCGACAAGAACTCGAACAAAGTCCTTGCAGTTGGGGAAGAAGCAAGACAAATGGTAGGCAGAACGCCTGGTAATATCATCGCAATTCGCCCATTACGGGATGGCGTAATTGCAGATTTTGACATTACGGAAGCCATGTTAACTCATTTCATCAATAGATTAGACGTAAAAGGATTCTTATCAAAGCCACGAATTCTGATTTGTTGCCCGACAAACGTTACAAGTGTCGAACAGAAAGCGATCCGTCAAGCAGCTGAAAAATCAGGCGGTAAGAAAATATACCTTGAAGAAGAGCCAAAAGTTGCGGCAATCGGTGCAGGAATGGACATTTTCCAGCCGAGCGGTAATATGGTTATTGATATCGGTGGGGGAACGACAGATGTTGCTGTGCTTTCAATGGGAGACATCGTTACTTCACAGTCCATCAATGTAGCAGGGGATACATTCGACAGTGATATCACACAATATATTAAAAAACATTATAAATTGCTCATCGGGGAACGTACTTCAGAGAATATTAAATTCGACGTTGGCACAGTGTTCCTTGGCGGACGTAAGGAACAGATGGATATTAGAGGACGCGATATGGTAACAGGTCTTCCGCGTACGATTACCATCACTTCCGACGAAATCGGTGAAGCGTTAAAAGAATCCATTTATTTGATTGTCCAAGCAGCTAAAACAGTTCTAGAACAAACACCACCAGAGCTGTCAGCTGATATCATTGATAGAGGCATTTTCCTAACAGGTGGCGGAGCATTGCTACACGGCATTGACCAATTGCTCGCTGAGGAATTAAAAGTTCCTGTATTTATCTCAGATAATCCTCTCGATTGTGTTGCGATTGGGACAGGCATCTTATTAGACAATATCGACAAAATTGCGGGTCGCTAATCAATCGCGCCTCGGCGTGATTGCGTCCAGATTTTGAATTGAGCTTGAGGCCTACAGGATGTAGGTCATGCAGTCGTAGCGACAGGACGTCGCGAACTTAGACTGCCATCCTTAACTCCCTTCAAAATCTGTGACATCCGCCGGAGGCTTTATCTTCACTCAGCGGGGGCTTTTGCTGAATGAAGATAAAATAATGTCACCCGAGTTACGATAGAAAAACTTCAGTAAATAGGAGGCGGGCACATGTTCCGTGGGTTTTATACAGTTGGGTCAGGTATGATTGCACAGCAGCGGAGAACTGAAATGTTAGCGAATAACCTAGCGAATGCGAATACACCAGGCTTTAAAGCAGAGCAATCGTCTATTCGGTCATTTCCAGAAATGTACATGTCGAGCATTAATACGGCACGTATTCCAACGAAGGATGGTATTCAGTTGAAGGGTTTAACACCAGTTGGACCGATTTCGACAGGCGTTTATATGCAGGAGACGCTGCCATTGTTTGTGCAAGGTCAACTACGTGAAACAGAACTGACAACGGACGTGGCGCTCATTGACGGCTTTCTACCTGCTGATAATGAAACAGGTACACAAGGCGCTATCTTTTTCCGTCTGGAAAATCCAAATGGCGGCGAGCACTATACGAAAAATGGTAGCTTTACACTAGATCCAAGCGGCTTCTTGACGAATGCAATGGGGCATTACGTATTGGATAGCACTGGGCAACGAATTGCTCTCCAAAATGATGATATACAAATCACCCAGGAAGGCGTTATTCTGGACGGAGAAAATGCTGTGGCAACACTCGGTATTGCATTCGCACAGCGTCCCGATACATTGCTAAAACAAGGAAACGGGATGTTCGTGACAGAAGGCGGCGAAAACCTTCAAAATGCCAATGCAGTTGACGGCGTAACGTATTCCATGCAACAAGGCTATTTGGAAGGCTCCAACGTAGACGCGGCACAAACAATGACGGATATGATGACAGCCTACCGTGCATTTGAAGCCAATCAAAAAATTCTACAAGCCTACGATCGCAGTATGGAAAAAGCGGTCACTGAAATCGGTCGCGTCAATTAATCAGAAGCTAATTGAAGGGAGTCGACATAAATGCTACGCACAATGACAACAGCAACGAACACGTTAAACCAATTACAACAGCAGCTAGATATTATCGGGAATAACCTGTCGAATTCGGCTACTCACGGTTATAAATCGAGCGATGCAAAATTTCACGAGCTACTCTATCAGCAATTCAATAACGATAAAGCTGACACGGCACCGCGTCAATCACCGTTGGGCATTCGCTATGGATCAGGTGCAGTTCTCGGACAAGCACAAATGAATTGGAAAGTCGGTTCATTGCAATCGACTGAACGCCAACTCGATTTTGCGCTGACAGAACCGAAACAATACTTTAATATTTTGATGCCAGGAGACGGTGGAGAACAAACGGTTTATACGCGACAAGGGAATTTCTATATTTCTCCGATAGCGGATGGGCAAGGTATGCTTGTTAACGCCGATGGTTATCCTGTTGCCAACAGTGCTGGTTTGCCGATTACATTTACAGACGATGTCACAAATTTTACAATGAACGCGAGTGGAATGCTTGCATTGACACATGCTGACGGTACGGAAGAAACAGTTGAACTAGGCATTACAGTCATGCAACGACCTAATTTGATGGAACGTCTTTCGGCTACGAACTTTGGCCTACCGGGAAATTTAGCTGACCTTGGTGTTACAGAGCAACAGGTGCTAACAGACCTTCAAGGTGAAGCACGAAACCAAGTAGGCATAGAGGCAGGAATGCTTGAAGCATCCAACGTAAACTACGAAAAAGAAATGACAGATCTAATCACTGTTCAACGCTCTTATCAATTCAATGCACGAACAGTTACATTGGCAGATCAGATGCTAGGATTAATTAACGGTATACGATGAAGTTTCTGTAGGGAGTACTGAAAATGACAGATGAAAAACGAAATAGGGTCGACGAGCTAGAGACACCGACACGGACTCGAGCAACCCGAAAACAACTATCAAATACAGAGCAAAGGTCGCGTAGCACCGAAAGTGAGCAAACGACACCTAAAAAACAATTTTGGGTGCAAATCCGTCTTTTGCCAATCTGGCTACGTATTGTTCTCGTCCTGCTGCTACTTGCAGGAGCGGCTATATTAGGTGCTATCATTGGCTACGGTTATGTAGGAGATGGACAGCCCGCCGATGTTCTCAAAAAAGAGACATGGACCCACATACTGGATATCATAAATGGGAAAGAGTCGTAAAGACTCTTTCATTTTTGCTAGCGCTTACCTAACTATGCTGTCCTTTACTTCAATTTATATAATGAATAATACATAAATAACAAATCAGGGGGATAACTATGCTAACAACAGAACAGATTCAAGCAATCCTGCCGCATCGTTACCCATTTCTCATGGTAGACCGCATACTTGAGGTTGAGGAAGGGAAACGCGCAGTCGGTATTAAAAACGTAACGATTAATGAAGAGTTTTTCAATGGGCATTTCCCTGGTTATCCAGTGATGCCAGGCGTTTTAATTGTAGAAGCACTAGCGCAAGTTGGAGCAGTCGCGCTGCTGCAAAAAGAAGAAAATAAAGGTCGTCTTGGTTTCTTTGCTGGCATTGACAATTGCCGCTTTAAACGACAAGTAACGCCAGGGGATACATTACGCCTTGAGGTAGAAATCACAAGACTTCGAGGAACAATCGTGAAAGCGAAAGCAACAGCAACTGTAGACGGGGAAATTGCCTGTGAAGCAGAAATCACACTAGCACTAGGTCCCGCCGCTCCTAAAGAGGACTAAGTTTGCGAATAGATGGAAAAGTAGTTACAATGTCAGTACAGGCCATTGTAAAAAATGACCATGTACTTTTATAGTAGGAGGGTACAAGTTAGTATGTTTAAAGATCTTTCTCCAAATTTAAAAAGTAGCATTACGAGGTCGATTACACAGACTTTCGAACAATATATGAGTGACATTGAATGGTCTGAAGATAAATTCAGCATTAATGATTTTATTGCCAATTGGCGTGAATATATCACGACAAAAGCGCTGTGGTATACGAAAATTCCAGATGAAATGAAAAACGATCCAACTTTTCATGAAGATCTTGCACAGCGTATCAATGAAGTCATTGCGCGAGTTCTTGGCGAACCACCATCTCAAGAGCAGATTGCGGCTATTCAAGCAATGCAAGAACAGTTAAACTCGCATTATGAGTACCATTGTAAGGCAGAAGCTGTTTACGTTGAAACATTGCTAAAGAATCATTTAGGCTTATAAAAAAGACGCAGGGATAGTTCCTCCTTTTTGGGTCAAGCTACAAAGTATCATACTGATTTGTATGGTAAACGGCTTGTGGAAAGGAGGAAATCATTTCATGTTCAAAAAAGCGATGCCACTCGTTTTGATGTCGGGACTTGTATTGACCGCTTGTGCAAACAACGGGACAGTTCCGGATAACAACGAAACGCCAATGGAAAACGTGGAGGACCGTACAAGGGACCTGACGCCTAACGTTAATGATGGGCAAACGGGACCGAATATGGATGGTCTCGATAACAATCGGGACACGAACGGCGTACGTAACGGCGTCATAAATGATAATAACGGTGTTCGTAATGGAGTTATTGACAATGGCACCACAACGAATCCGACTGATGAAATCATTACTGACGAAAATACCAACGTACCCAATGAAGTGATCATTGATGAAAAAGTCAACAAGAATGGAACAAACCGCTAACCGCAAGCCGTATAAAAACCGCCTCCAATGCTGAGGCGGTTTTTATTATGCATACTTATAGAAAGCTTTCATCATTCGTTTACTTCCCCTATATCCCTCTTTAAGCGCGGACGTGAGCGCATATCCGACTCAAAACGGCGAAGCAAGTCACTGCCTCCCAAGCCTTCCTCAATCAATTCCTCTAATAGCTGCTCCGCATACTGCGAGCGAGCTCGTTTCAAGCGCCCCTTCAACAAAACAGATACGTGAGTACCAATCTGCTTCACCGCCTCAACCGCAACACTGAATGGAGCCGGATCATTCTCAGGATATGAAATAACAACCTTCGCATTCAGTAACTCCTTATCCGCCATCCATTTTTCGAAAGTCGGTTGATATGCTTGATCGATGAACATTTCTAGAACCCATAAACGGTGACTGTTTTCTTGGTTGATAATAATCCCATCAATCAGTGGAAAATCCTGCATACTATCCCCATTTGTAATGCCAATAGATAACATTTTAAATGATTTCACCGTAAATCAGCCCCAGTCATTTTCCTTTAATTATACCATAAGTGGAAAAAACGACATGAAGAACTGAAACATGCCAAACTCATAATTTGGAATCGCTAACTGAAGTTTGAAAAAACGATAGGTAAGGTGTTTTAGCTATTAAAATACTTTTTTAAGATGCCGAAAATGATGGGAAAATAGCGCGAAAGATGGTCAAATCTCGGATTTGGCGTTTTGCCTGTCTTAGCAGAAAGAAGTAAGATAAATCCAATAACTCGAGGGAGGTGAATCAAGTGAATCAGGTTGCACTTGTAGGGCGTATTACGAAAGATCCAATCCTGAGAAGAATTTCTGAAGGTAGGATACAAACAAGCTTTGTACTTGCGGTAAATCGTAGCTTCAAAAATCACAATGGTGAAATCGACACAGATTTCGTTCTCTGTACGATGTGGGGCAGAGGAGCAGAAAATATGGTGAAACATTGTGGCAAAGGATCTTTGATTGGCGTCGGCGGACGAATTCAATCTAGAACGTATGAGCGTGAAGACAAAAGTCGGGTCTATGTAACCGAAGTGATTGGTGAGGATATTCGTTTTATTGCAACGAAAAGGCGCAGCAATGACAACCTATACGGTGAAACCGAAGCGACTGGTCGTACAACTGCATCAACGGTTTCAGAGACGAAGGAGGAGGAGCACTTCAACCTACCAAACAGTGAAACGGAAGGATTACCGATTTTTTAACCGGATCACCGATACATAATGGACCGGAAAAAATCGACTGACGGGAGGAGATTTACCGGAAAGCAAACCGGAGCCGCAACAATAAAAATTGATATGTGAGAAATAGGAGGGCTAGGCAGTAGATGGGATTGGGGTCCTCTCTCTCCATAGCCTATGTAAAACCTATGCGAAGGTCCATTCAGGGAGTCCTCGCATAGTCATTCGGGTAAATACATGACAGAAATGAATGAAAGATCGGGATAGCCATTTAACTTAATTCAGCGGAAGTCCCTCATTTTTATAAGTGGTGGGATGAACGCTAGATATGTCTTCAAATTCAGTGGGGTCCAAACCTCTGCTGAATGAAGTTAAGCCTCCGGCGGATGTCACAGATTTTGAATGGAGTGAATTGAGCAAGCTCAATTCAAACTCTGGACGCAATCACGCCGAGGCGCGATTGATAATAATTGCAAGTGGGCCCGCATGCAAAGACCACTTTTGCCAGCGGGCTAATCATAATAGAAGGGAGCATGAAACGATGCAAACACTTGAAAAGGATGTCAAACGGATGGAATTACAAATTGGCCAGCTCATTAGCATTGTCGCCAACCAAAATGAGAGACTGAATCGAGTGGAGGAAATGGAACGGAGGAAAAGAATCACGTCAATACAAAGAATACCATTAGCAGAGCGTATGTAACACTAGAAAAAAGACCCCAAAGCTGTAAACAAGCCCGAGGCCTTCTATTGAACTAACTTTTAAATGACAGTAAATCATCCAGCTCTGTATCGGATAACTCCGTTAGCCACTGACTTGACTGAATGAGGTCAGCGGACAATGCGGCCTTTTCCACTAGCATTTTATCAATTTTTTCTTCGATTGTTCCAATCGTCACGAATTTATGGACATGCACGAACTTCTTCTGACCAATTCGATAAGCACGGTCTGTCGCTTGATTTTCAACAGCAGGATTCCACCAGCGATCGGCATGTAATACATGGTTTGCACCTGTCAGATTTAGTCCAGTGCCGCCCGCCTTCAACGAAAGAATGAAAATCGGGAACTCTCCCTCCTGGAAGGCCTCGACCAATCGGTCACGCTGTCCTTTTGGCATACTGCCCGTTAAAAACGGCACATCAATACCATGCAGCTCTGATAGGCATTGGCGGATGAGCTGCCCCATTCCAATGTATTGCGTGAAGATGAGGCATTGCTCATTATTGCCGGCAATATCAGCCGCCATCGACACAATTCTATCGAGCTTATCGGAGCGATTCATCATTTGCTCAGCAGGCGCGTGTGGCTCCTTCAAGAACAAAGCAGGGTGATTACAAAGCTGCTTTAATCGACTAAGCATTTTTAAAATAAGTCCCTTTTTTTCAAAGCCCGTTAAAGTTTGTAGCTTGAATTTCGTTTCTTCCAGGAAACTTTCATATAAAGCAGCCTGCTCGGTTGTTAACGGACAATATTCATTTTGCTCCAGCTTTTTCGGTAAATTAAGCTGTAAATCGGGATCGCTCTTCGTTCGGCGCAACAGAAATGGACTAATTTTAGCACGAAGCTTTCGTTTGTCTACCTCAGAATCATCACGCTCAATGGGAATGATGAAGTTATCCGTAAATCTGCGGAAATTACCAAAATACCCTCTATGGATAAAGTCGAAAATTGCCCAAAGCTCTGATAGGCGGTTTTCAATCGGCGTGCCGGTCAAAGCGATATGATGCTTACCGCGTAACTTCCGAATGACACGGGATTGCTTCGTCTGCATGTTTTTAATATTTTGTGCTTCATCTAGTGTAATACTCGCAAATTCAGTCTCCGCTAGCATTTCACCATCCTGTGAAGCAGTGCCATAGGTTGTTAAAATCACATCTGGCTTCAGCTCGGCAATAAGCCCATTGAAATCTTCGTCCTTTGCGCGCGATGGTCCGTAATGTGTATGAACAGATAATGATGGAGCGAAGCGCTCAATTTCTTTTTGCCAGTTCCCAAGGACACTTGTTGGGCAAACGATAAGCGATGGTGTAGTAGTCTCTGCTCTTGCATGGACATTGAGTAAATAAGTAATAAGTTGAATCGTCTTTCCAAGTCCCATATCATCGGCCAAGCAAGCCCCGAATTGATTATCACGCATGAAGATCAGCCAGTCATAGCCCTCCTCCTGATAAGGTCGGAGCTGTGCTTGCAGCCTCTCGGAAATGCCGGCAGAAGGAAGTCCTTTTTTCTCAGAAAGCATTTCCATATAGCCACGAAGGGATTGCTGCATTGTAAAAGCGAAAAGGGGATCATCGACTTCATCGTCCTCTTCCAGTGGAACAATTTCCTCGGGCACATCTTGAAATAGCAAATCCTTAACGGTCCATTCTCCCGCATCTGCCCGGTCCATTAAATCGCGGATCTTTCTCAACCAGAGTGGGTCAATGTGGAACCATTCATCACCAGACCGAATGTATTCTCGATTTTCATCGACAAGTCTTCGGAAAGTTTCGTTGTCTATAGGGGTGGCCGCTAATGAAAAGTTCCAATCGAAGGCTAACACTTCATCTAAACCGGTTGCTGATTTATAGGATTGTATACTTGCGTTTGTCCGAACTTGCATTTTCGACTCTGTCACCGATTTCAACCAGGCTGGTAAAATGACAGGATAGCCGAATGACTGAAGGAGAGGAAGATCCTCCTTGATGAACGTTCTGACTTCCATATCAGACATCGGTGTAGAAAGAAAGCTGTCATCCGCTTCAATTGCAATGGAGCCAAGAAAGGATGTCATTTCAGACTGCTTTTTGATAATCTCGTCAGCATAAGGCTTCCATTTAGCAGGTAACGCCTCCAATGCAGGAGCATGTGCCTTACGGGAAGCGGGTAACCAATGGGTACCGCGCTCACTCACGATAACCGACTCCAGTAGCCATTCGGTATCAGCTTCTTCTATCGGCTCAGTTAGGCGGAAAGCGATGCGGATAGGCATTGTTGAAACAGATTCACCAGGCCATCCATACGTCCGTAAATGGGGCAGTAAGGAAGGCAGTAAATCGGGAGAAATGACAGAGTTGGCCAGCTTACTACGTACTGCATAGCTAACGATGAGGGCAGCCTCTTCCGATAAACCAGCCGCCTTGTGATTAAAACGAATACTGGTGCCATCTATTTCTGCATAATTCCATAATTCTGGGTCAAGCCAGGCCTTTGCAGCCTCACGAATAGCAGTCAGCTGTAGATCGTCTTCCGCAGAAAGCCCCTGGTATGTTGCATACGGATGCAAAGTGGAAAAGGCTTGTAGTAGCTGATCTGCCTGCAATAGGACCTCTCCAGCATCAGTCTGGGTTAGCAGTCCAAATAATGCACGTTCATTGTTGAAAAATAAATAAGAAACCAATTGATCCGGTTCTACCGAAAATCGCTTGTCATCTTTAGCTGAAATGGAAAAAAGTCCATCATCTGTTAGGCGAATTGCCATCCGAAAGATGCGATTCAATGTGAATGTTCCATTCATAAGTTCAGATTTCCTTTCTCCATTTCCTCCATCAATGCCCGAAGTCTACGATTTTTTTCGCGCACAGTATCGATATATTGATTCCAAAAATCGGTTTTACCGCCTTTTTTAGAACCGGCCTTCATTTTCTTAAATAATTTAACGGCACGTCGATAACTATGTCGGTTTTTTTCTTTAATAAAGCCCATAGCATACGTATGGAGTAGGGGCATAACAGCTACAGGATCTGTTGACAGAGCGATTTTTAAGCCGCCAGCCTCTGCACCGTCATAGGAAACACCATATCTATGCATAAGAGCTGCCCATTCAGCGAAACGTTCACGTTCGACGAGGAAATCCGCAAAGACATCAATGCCAGACTCGCCATAATGCGCAAACAAGCTTTCTCGGGCTTCCTCTGAAAAATCAGCTGCCTCAAATAACCCATCAATTTTTCGAACAAATGCAGGTCGGTTGACGAGCGTTAGGTTATGGTTGACATAGTCGCCAATGAAGGGCAATAAGGCTGTCATAATAATGGAGAGCGATTCGAGATCATCATCACCTTCAGCAAGATCTGCAAGCGGCAACCAAATAGCCATATTATCGACCGATACATGATCGACCAAGTTTTCTAGCTTGTCATGCCTACCTTGTAATAAATAGAAGAAAGCGACCAAAATTTGAGCTTCCTCAGATTGCTCCTGTTGAAGAATCGTTAATTCAGCATCCCTAGCTGCTTGATTTGGAAAAAGGGACTGCCAAAAAAGGCGATAGACACGGAATCTCTCTGCGAATAGCCCAGTATTTCCAAGCGCAAATGCACGAACAAGCTCCTTTAAACGTTCGTGAAAAGCATCTGCCTCAAATAGTTTTGGCTTTGCACCAATTGCCGTCACACTATCAGTCAGTTTACCAAGCTGTTCCGTCATCCAGTTTTGTACATACCATTTCCCGTAGAAAAAAGAAGACGATTGTCCACCAAGATGTGTCTGCACATAAGTCCAGCCCGCATCCAGCACATGTAAACGATAATACAGCTCGAAAAGTGGCTTCCATTCCCATTCAAACGGAATAAGTGGTATCGCTTTTTGATCTATCAAAGATGTTTCGTGGATAAATACACCAGGATTTTCTGACGTTTGGATAGTCCGTAACGATTGCGTTAAACGAGCAAGTACTTCAATCCATGCTTCAGGCGTACGTGCTGATATAGAAAGCGTCATTTGCTGCGACTCCATACGACGCCATTCATGTAGCCAATTATTCAACGAATTGAACTGCGAGTATAGATGGAAAATGACAGCAAGACGGTGCGAGCACCAGCCGTTTGAGTGACAAGTGCAATCAGCATTCATTTGCTCGAAAGAAAGTCGTACATTTTCGGGTTGATCTCCTAGGGTCATGACAGAAATCGCATCCCCAGTAGGTAAATAATCATCTATAGCATTTTTGCGTACAAGTGCGACAGCAAGACGCACTTGAAGCGCATCTCCTTCGACACCTGGCTGAAGAGTATGTTGAATATCATTCATAAATTCATCTATTTCATTTTCGTGCAAGTAAGAAACACGTTCTACGGTCATGTTGATAGGACCACTCCTTCAGAAAAGCATTCTTTCTATTATACCGCTTTTCATGCCAGACCGGAAATGATGTTATTCGGTATCTTCCTCTTTTGCATGCTTTTGGATTAATGTTAATAAAGATTTATTGGCATTCAGGAAAATCCGTCGATCTTTTTCAGTTAAAAGAGCAGCCAAAGCAACAAATTCACGCAGCTCAGAACTCTCTTCAAACAGCTGTCGATGTCGATCCATAAAGCTATCCATATAACGTTCCCGTACCTCTGATGTTTTGGCTGGCTGTGTCACCTTGAAATCCCTCACTGATTTTAAAGGAGTTCCTAAAATCATAGCCAAAAAATAATCATCTGGTACAGCGAATGTTTCCTTGACGATAGGGAGTAAATCAATTGGGAACCCTCGCTCACTCCTTTCGTAATTGGACAATGCAGCAGGGTCTATTTTTAGCTCAAGCGCAGCTTCAAGCTGTTTCATACGTAAATACTCTTCCCGATATTCCTTGAATTGTTTCCCGAAATGCATAGTACCATCCCTCTCTTTTTTCACAACCGTATAGAAGAATAGAGTAGGTTTTTAATAAACCAACGATACGTTGATAAAAAGTGGCTATTCGTTGGTTTTTAATAAAAAATACTATTATTGCGACTAAAGGGGGTGATGAGTCATTGGAAAAACTAATTCTCTACGTACCTAATTTGGAAAAACAATTTAATGAAAGAAAAGAATTGCAACAGGCTTCTTTCATTTCAAATACAACGAGTCATGTAAACTATATAAAGGAAGAAAGAAAACTATATATGAACACCGCGGTATTTGGAACACTTGAATTCCAAGTTGTCCTATTGGACTTTGAACAAAACAAAATGATCTTTAAAAGAAAAAAGGAATTGCCCCGCGATATACAAGACGAACTATATGAACTACTCACTTCATATCAGCTCGAATTCCAGCCAGTTCATCTGTCATTCATTATGCACAGACCCGAGCGAACAAAAATAAGATAATAGAAGCACCCTAAGGCGTTATGAGCAAGAAGAGCGAAATGTACACAAAGTAGTCATAGATGTGATAGAATAGTAATAATCGGAATATTCAATTCGGGAGGGGAGAAAGATGCTATCCGTACAGCGTATGACACCTTTTTTTACAAGCCAAGAGGATTTTCGTCTTCGTTTAGTATTCGCTTATCAGTATTTCTCCATCATCAAAGGAGGAGAAGTATTTCAATTCGTTCCTTCAGAGGGAAAAGAAATCGTCATCAATATGAAGAGTTTACAGGTTGAAAATCTTGGAGAAGTATTCGTATTCCAACGAGGCAACCGATTTATTCGACTGCCGCTCTATCAGCTACTACTCATATCAGACCTTCATATTCATTTGACAACGATTCTGGAAGGGGCACTCAATCTTGAAACAGAGCTGCTCGAAGTTGTCACACTTGAAGCGGTTGAAATCCTAGAAGCTTTAGAGGAAGAAAACCGCCTCCGCATGATTGACTACGCGCTCGAAACGAATAATCTATCGATGTTCAATGAACTGACGGAAGGACTGTCGTAATAGTGAAAAAAGGAATATGAAAAACACCAATCGTTAGCGACTAACGGATGGTGTTTTTTTGTCTTCAATAGCATAGAGGGAATTCAAAACTTCTCACCCTGTAATAAAGTAAAGCGCGACAACGAAAATAGTTGAGCCTGTCAATCCAAATAGAAAGTCCTGCCATGTTAATCCGAACTTTTTTTCCTCTTTCATAACAATCCGCCCCTTTGTCGATTTCCCGGGAAATAAGTTGAAATTCATTCCCCTATGAATCGGTCCTTGTCAGAAGGATAGACAAAAAGACCGCATTTTAAACAACAACGATTATATATCTAGTGTCTCTTTAAAGAGAAGTTGTAAGAAAATATACTGCTGCGTGACATTGTAGACAGGGAGTCCCTAAATCATCCATTTCGAAATTAGTCTATGCGGATTGCAGCATGTCTATGCCTATAAATGATGCGCACATAACATCTGTAGCTGACGCTTCGCTTACAGTACAAAATAATTTGCTGAACGAAGATAAATAATTCACATAAAAACTACTAATTTGTAGTCTAAATTGAATCGCCCCGTAATAAGTTCTACTTATCGCACAATTTTTAGCAAGTGCAGAATAGTAGTAAAGGGGAAATGAAAATTGGGGAACAAGAAGTTTAAATCATTTTTCAGTGTCATTCTTGCATTGGCAATGGTATTTTCGTTGCTGGCTCCGTTATCGGTAACAGCAAATGCAAATGCACCGAAGCCATTCAAACCGGACAACCATAATGAAAGCATCATGCAACTGAAAGCAGCAATTGCGGGGCAGGAGCAAAATCAGCTACAGCAACCCGTACTGCATCCCGATTTACAAGACCTTAAGGGAAATGAAGAAGTGGGCATTATCGTCCACCTATCTGAAGACTCTGCTGGACTCGCACATGGCAAACAGAAACTAAACAATAAAAGTTTCACAGCGGCAGAACGCTCGAAAGTGATAAATAATGTGAAGACGCAACAGGCGCAAGTGAAAAAGATGATGAAAGTGAAAAACATCAGCGTGAAAGAGAAGTTTTCCTACGACACAGTGCTGAATGGGCTGGCACTCACCGTCAAAGCGGACGAGCTACAGGAACTACTCAATATTCCAGGAGTCACATTGATTGAACCAGATTTACTCATGTATGCACTCGACAATCCAACAAAAGATGGACAAGTCGATGCGACGATGTCAACAAGTGCCCCACATTTAGAAATCGAAAAATTATGGGACAAAGGGATTGACGGTAAAAATATTAAAGTCGGCGTCCTCGATACGGGAATCGACTACACCCATCCAGAGTTTGAAGGAATTTATAAAGGTGGCCGTAACTATATTCAGCATACAAGCCAATACGCACGTCCACGGGCAGACAATGATCCATACGAAACAACACCAAAAGACCGTGCGGCGACCACTCCGGAATTCGATGCAAGGGGTAGTTCCTTCTATACATCACACGGTACGCACGTTGCCGGAACGATTGCGGCAATCGGTAACAATGCATATGGCATTAAAGGGTTGGCGCCAAAAGTAGACCTGTATGCCTACCGCGTCCTTGGTGGATACGGCAGTGGTGCAACATCTGGCATTATTAAAGGTATTGAAGACTCTGTAAAGGATGGCATGGATGTCATCAATTTATCACTCGGCGGATCGTCTAACAGCGCCATCGCCGCAGATGCAATCGCCATAAACAACGCCATGATTGAAGGGACAGTTGCAGTAGTGGCAACGGGCAACTCAGGACCAGAGCGTGGCACAATTGGCAATCCATCAACAGCAGCACTCGGCATTGCTGTCGGGAATTCAACAAATCCCGAAGTAGAACATACAGCAACAGTGTCTGTGAAGGTAGGCGCATATGAAAAAACGACTGACATCAAACTAATGGGTGTTAAATTCGGTGAAGACCTAGCGGCAGCACTTGCAGGTGACTTCGAGGTCGTTGCCATTCCGAACATAGGAGCAGCAACAGACTACACGGGCATTGACGTACAAGGGAAAGTGGCACTTGTTTCCCGTGGAGAGATTGCCTTTGTCGATAAAATCGCAGCAGCCAAGGCGGCGGGTGCATCTGCGATTTTAATTCACAATGCCTCAAACGGAGCAGGAGCGCCAGGACCATCAAATGTTTACCTAGGTGACTCATTCGATTTCATTCCCGCATTTGATATGTCCTATACAGAAGGTAAAGCCCTTCGTGACGCACTTGCTGCAAATAATGGACAAGTGTCATTCAACAATTTCACAGCTGCAACAACGACTGGCGATATCATGAATCCATCCTCGTCACACGGACCGACGAATCCAGATTTTGATATTAAACCAGACGTCACGGCACCTGGAACGAATATCATGTCGACAATTCCAATGTATGGAAAAGACTCTGCAGCTGCAGATTACAGCGAAGCCTATGACCGTAAAACAGGCACATCAATGGCAACGCCGCACATCGCAGCCATCGCAGCATTGGTTAGACAAGCCAATCCAACATGGACACCATTTGATGTCAAGGTCGCAATTTCCAACACAGCAAAATTGATTGATACGAACGCCTATGACGTCTTCGCACAAGGAGCTGGACGCGTCCAACCCTACGAAGCCGCGTACCCTACTATCCTTGCCTATTCCATGGATACAACCACTTTTTCAGGCAATGAAGTCGCGCATGAAAAAGGAACTATCACATTCGGCAAACTGCCACAAGTAAAAGAGCAGGCCGTCACAGTGAAAAAACAAATACGTGTCGTTGATGCTGCTAAAAAAGGTGGCACCTATTCAGTACGTGTAGAAACGACAAAAGCATTTGGGACTGCCAAGGTGACAGTTAATAAACCGACGTTTACTCTGAACGATACAGAAATGCTTGAGGTCACATTAAATGCACCAAAAGCAGCAACGAAAAAAGGTGATGAACTACTTGGGTACATCCATATTTCAGGTGGGGGAACTGAGGTTTCATTGCCATTCGCGGCAGACTTTAATGGCATAGCGGAAACGGCGATTGAAGACCTTGCAATAACAGAAACAGATCTATCATTCGATGGAGACGGCTTCAAAGATGAGGCTATGCTGACATTTAAACTTACCGGAGATGTCAAAACCAACTACATCGAACTATGGGATATCATGAATCCAGACGGTGGTGAATATGGCGATGGTTACATCGGCTACCTGCACGCAGGTACATCCCTTGCAGCGGGCTCATATGAATTAGGCATTAAAGGGATTTACAAGCCGTGGGCAACAGCGATGCCGCAAACGACAATTCCCGATGGCCTCTACACAATCGACTTCACGGGAGAAACAGTGTCAGGTAATCCGCCAATTATCGGTGATTATGCAGGGCCAGTTGTTGTCAAATCAACAGCGGGTACTATCGAAGGAACCGTTACAGGCACAACCGCAACAGGTAAAATCATCGACAAATATGTTGACTATCAGGCCGAACTCATCCAATACGATCTTGGCTATGACATCAACACAAAATTGAACGCAACATTTGAAGTGCTGGAAAACGATGCCGTTAAATCATCAGGCGCCGTAACACTTGCACAAGATGGCACTTTCTCCTTTGATGTGGGTACATTTAATAAAAACACAGATGTTGTTAAAGTGAAATATAGTGATGCCGCAGGTAACAAGGCAGAGAAGGTCCTTGAAATAGGTGCAGGAGACCCAGATCCAGACCCAGTTTCCTATGTTGTGAATAAAACAAGCTTGACCATGGGCATTGATCAGCAAGAACAGCTGATTGTCACTGAAAAAACGACAAATTCAGACGGTACGGTCACAGAAAAGGATGTCACAGCAAAAGGAAGCTACAGCAGCGCGAACAGCAAAATTGCAACGGTTCAAAAAGGTCTCGTCACAGCAAAAGCGGTTGGAACAACGCAAGTGCGCATTCAACTGCCCGATCAACAGCCGATCATTGTGGAAGTTGAAGTGAAGGCGACTCCGCAAGATATCGTCACGTATGCTGTCAATAAAACCAATGTAACACTAGGCGTTGGCCAGCAAGAACAGCTCATCGTCCTGGAAACAACGATTAAACCCGATGGCACAGTGATCGAGAAAGACGTTACTGTAAAAGGAAGCTACAGCGTTGCTGACAACAGTGTGGCAACAGTTCAAAAAGGTCTTGTCAATGCAAAGAAGGTTGGGAAAACGCAAGTACGCATCAACATTCCTAACGAAGAAACAATTTACGTCTATCTTGAAGTGACAAAAATTCCGCAAGACATCGTTAACTATCAGGTGAGTCACACGAGCATGAACCTTCAAGTAGGACAACAGCAGCAGCTCAAAGTAACAGAAATTACGACTAAACCAAATGGGCAGATTACAAACAAAGACGTCACAGTTACAACAAAGTTCAATGTTGCCAATAACCAAATTGCAACAGTCCAAAAAGGTCTCGTCACAGCAAAAGCAGCTGGAAAAACACAAGTGCGTGTGATGATTCCAGACCAAGAGCCAATTCTTGTTTACCTTGACGTCACAGAGGTGCAAAAAGATGTCATCACGTATTCGGTGAATAAGGAAACAGTCACATTGACAGTCGGTCAGCAAGAGCAGCTAAAAGTCACTGAAACAACGACCAAGCCAAACGGTCAAATCATTACCAAAGACGTTACAGCAACGGGATCTTACAATGTCGTCAACAATAAAGTGGCAACCGTCAAAAAAGGTCTCATCACAGCACTTACGCCGGGAAGTACACAAGCACGCATAATGATTCCAAATCAACCAACGATTCTCGTGTACATTAACGTGAAAGACGTGGAAAAAGATCGTGTGACCTACTCGGTCAATATGACAGATTTACGGCTAATCGTCGACCAGCAGGAACAAATCACTGTCACTGAAACAACGGTGAAGCCGAACGGACAAATTAGCACAAAAGATGTCACAGCAACGGCAAGCTTTAACGTCGTCAACAATCAAATTGCGACGGTTAAAAAAGGTGTTGTTACTGGGAAGAAAGTAGGGAAAACTCAAGTAAACGTCAAAATACCTGACCAACCTACACAATTTGTTTATCTTGAGGTAGTTGAAGCGCCAAAGGAAATTGTGACCTATGCGGTCGACATAACTAACCTAGAACTCCAAGCGGGCGAGCAACAGCAATTGACAGTGATTGAAACCACATTAAAGCCGGACGGCTCGTTGACAACGAAAGATGTGACAGCAGCCACTAAATTCACACCATCTAACAACAAAGTTGTGAAATTGAACAAGGGTCTTGTTACAGCCGTTGGTCCAGGTAAAGCTGTTATTACAGTTGCACACCCGAACTTTACGACAGTAGTCTATGCAACTGTTGAGGCACTAGGTGGAAGTATCTTAAAACCAGTGGAAGATGTGCAAGCACACACACTTCGTGTAAATTAAGGATTCGTATTACTGTGATAGGGAACGCCTTGTTTATCAAGGGGATTCCCTATTTTTTTATTAAAAGGGAGATAAATTTTGAATTTTAGGGTATAAAGTAATATAAGTGAAATAAATACGGGGCTTTTTCCGTGTAAGGAAGTGCGAAAATGAGAGGGATAAATGACAGGGCAATTGAATTGCTGCAAAAAAAACCGAAACAACAAAATGGAGTGGCAAGAAGAGCAGCAAGTGATAGAAAATATAGGACATCCTCTGCCAGGGTACAAGATTACGTCGTACTCGATTTTGAAACAACAGGCTTTCGCGCCGGTGCGGATCGGATCATTCAAATCGGAGCCATCAAATATAGCAATCATGAAAAAACGGACCTACTCAATACACTAATCAATCCACAGCGCTATATCCCACCTTCAATTACGCGGCTGACAGGTATTACAAACGAAGCAGTGGAATTAGCACCAACAATCGAACAAAAGATTGGAGAGCTGATTGATTTCATCGGGGACTTACCGATTGTTGTACATAATGCACCCTTCGATATGGGATTTCTTTATGCGCTCGAATTCAGCACGAATATCAACATTCCCGAATATACGGTCATCGACACAGTAAAGCTTGCGCGAAAAATGATTCGTGAAACCCCGAACCATAAATTGACGACGCTAACAGAGTTTCTTCAGCTCGAACACGATGCCCATGACGCTATTGGAGACTGCCTAGCTACCGCCGCAATCTTTCAATATTGCATGAAAAAGAATCGTTAATAGCAGCCAGTTTACCTTGTTACACGAATTTAGGTAAATTGACGAAAAGCCACTTCATTCAAAAATCCCTATATGGCACACCAAACGACTAGCAACCGCCTGATTATAGAGGCGGTTTTTTTATCGTCAATAAAAATGCAAAAAAGCTGAATGAAAAAATTTACATAAATAATATAGTCGAATCTCATAATAACTGTTAAACTCATACTAGTAAGTGAATAATAAGTTAATAGTAAAGGGGAGAAACAAATGTTTAAAAGTGTCAGTAACAAAAAGATCTTTGCTACATCAGTAACAGCTGCTGCGATAGCGGTGGCGGTAGTGGTACCTACAGCTTCTGCAGATACGGCTTCATTTAAAGATGTATCATCGAATTATGCAGATGCAGTTCATTTTTTAGTCAGCAATGACATGACAAAAGGATTTAGCACGACGCAATTTGGAACACTGAATACCATTAAACGAGCGGATGCAGCGGTATTTATCGCACGAGCAGCCGGTTTTCAACCCGAAGGAAAATATAAAAATTCAGGCTTTACAGACGTTCCAAGTCATGCGAAATGGGCAGTCGACGCACTCGTTGAAGCCGGCGTTCTAAATGGACTAAACGACAAAGAATTTGGCGCCAATGAACCATTGACGCGTAACCAAACAGCGAAAGTACTAGCGAATGCAGCAGGTTTAAAAATCAATGACGCCGTCAAAACATCTGCGTTCAAAGATGTTAATACCAGCTTCGCGAAGTATGTCCAAGCTTTGGTTGATGCTGGAATTACAAAAGGAAAAACAGAAACAAGCTTCGGTTCATACGCACCTGTTACAAGAGGCGAGTTAGCCTTATTTATTCATCGTGCAAAAGAACAATTCGGCTTCTTGGATCTTATGATTATGCATACGAACGACACGCACGCTTATTTAGATAGATTCCCTTATATTGCCACAGCAGTGAAAGAGCTGCGTACGGAGCATGCGAATAGTATCCTTCTACACGCAGGTGACGTATTCTCTGGCGATCTTTATTTCAACGCATTTCTAGGGCAGGCTGATCTTGCAATCATGAACGACCTTGGCTATGATGCAATGACTTTTGGAAACCATGAATTTGATCTTGGCTCCACTAAAGACGGGCATCTTGCTCTTTCAAACTTCGTCAAAGGTGCTAAGTTCCCATTACTAGCATCAAACGTTGATTTCTCAAAAGACAAGCTTTTCGAAGGGCTGCAAACAAAATCTGTCGAGTCTGACTACAAAGACGGCCATATTTATGATGGAGTCGTCCTGAATATCAACGGCCAATCAGTAGGTGTCTTCGGCCTGACAACTGAGGAAACACCAAGTATCGCAAGTACTGGCGAAGTCCAATTCTTAAACTATATTGACCGTGCAAAAGCATCAGTCGCGGCATTCGAAGCAAAAGGCATCGATAAAATCATTGCCCTAACGCATCTCGGATTTGATGACTCTTTAACATTCGACAATGATTTGGAGCTTGCGAAACAAGTAAAAGGCATTGACGTCATCGTTGGAGGCCATACGCACTCTACGTTAAAAGAGCCTCATATCGCCAAAAACCATGACGCACCAACAATCATTGTTCAAGCCAATGAATACGGAAAAGTGCTCGGTACACTAAACGTTTCATTCAATAAAAAAGGCGAAGTCTATGCGCACGCTGGAGAATTGGTCAACACAGACACTTCTGCATCTACGCCTACAACAGTAAAACCAGATGCACAAACAGCTAGAATTTTAGCGCCATATGCTGCGAAAGTAAAAGAAATCCGAGAAGAATCCATCGGTAAAACAGCACTTGTTGATCTCGACGGTCGACGCGTATCCGATGATAACGGCATTTCAAGCGTTCGCTACAATGAAACGACTCTCGGAAACTTAATGACAGATGCTATGCTAGCAAAAGCACAGGAAATAGAACCGAAAACTGCAATTGCCCTTCAAAATGGCGGTGGAATTCGCGCAACAATTCCAGCAGGAGATATAACAGTTGGAGATGTTCTCAAAGCGATGCCATTTGGTAACGCTCTAGCGATAGTCGAAATTTCAGGAGCAGATTTGAAAGCGACATTAGAACATGGTATTTCTGCTGATGTGCGCGAAGGCGGCGGACTAAAAGAAAATGGAGCGTTTCTACATGTCGCAGGTATGCAGTATTCCTACGATTCCAAAGCTGAAAAAGGCAAGCGCCTAACATCTGTAAAAGTGAAAAAAGGCGAGGAATATGTAGACCTCGTTGACAGCGAAATGTATTTCGTCACAACAGCTAACTTCACAGCAAAAGGCGGCGACGGCTTCGAAAAATTCGCCAAAGCCTACGCAGATGGTCGTGTCTCTGAACCAGGCTTCGTCGACTACGAAAACTTCATCAACTACGTAAAAACACTAGAAACAGTCGATCCAAAAGTAGAAGGCCGCATCATCGACATATCTCTACCAAAACAATAACTCAAAAACGCCCCGCCGCCGGATCAATCTGGCGGACGAGGCGTTTTTTTATGTGTTTTAGGACAGTGAGTAGCCATTTTCGCCGAGTTTCCAACGAAAGTATCGGACTGTGCAACCATTTCCCCGAAGTGTGCAACCAAATCACGAAAGTCTCCAACCATTTGCGCAAAGTGTGCAACCAAGCGCCAACTTTCCAACAAAAGTATCGAAGCGTCCAACATTTCCCCCGAAGTGACCAACCAAATCACAACAGTCTCCAACCATTTGCGCAAAGTGTGCAACCAAGCGCCTAGTTTCCAACAAAAGTATCGAAGCGTCCAACATTTCCCCCGAAGTGTGCAACCAAATCACGAAAGTCTCCAACCATTTGCGCAAAGTGTGCAACCAAGCGCCAACTTTCCAACAAAAGTATCGAAGCGTCCAACATTTCCCCCGAAGTGACCAACCAAATCACAACAGTCTCCAACCATTTGCGCAAAGTGTGCAACCAAGCGCCAACTTTCCAACAAAAGTATCGAAGCGTCCAACATTTCCCCCGAAGTGACCAACCAAATCACAACAGTCTCCAACCATTTGCGCAAAGTGTGCAACAAAGCGCCGAGTTTCCAACAAAAGTATCGAGGTGTGCAACCATTCCCCCGCAGTGTGCAACCAAATCGCGAAAGCCTCCAACCATTTGCGCAAAGTGTGCAACAAAGCACCGAGTTTCCAACAAAAGTATCGAAGTCTCCAACATTTCCCCCCGCACAGTGCAACCAAATCGCTAAAGTCTCCACCCATTTGCGCAAAGTGTGCACCAAAGCGCCGAGTTTCCAACATAAGTATCGAGGTGTGCAACCATTCCCCCGCAATGTGCAACCAAATCGCGAAAGCCTCCAACCATTTGCGCAAAGTGTGCAACAAAGCACCGAGTTTCCAACAAAAGTATCGAAGTCTCCAACATTTCCCCCCGCAGTGTGCAACCAAATCGCTAAAGTCTCCAACCATATGCGCAAAGTGTGCAACCAAGCGCCTAGTTTCCAACAAAAGTATTGAAGTGTCCAACCATTCTCCCGCAGCGTGCAACCAAATCGCTAAAGTCTCCAACCATATGCGCAAAGTGTGCAACCAAGCGCCTAGTTTCCAACAAAAGTATTGAAGTGTCCAACCATTCTCCCGCAGTGTGCAACCAAATCGCGAAAGCCTCCAACCATTTGCGCAAAGTGTGCGACCAAGCGCCAAGTTTCCAACAAAAGTATTGAAGTGTCCAACCATTCTCCCGCAGTGTGCAACCAAATCGCTAAAGTCTCCAACCATATGCGCAAAGTGTGCAACCAAGCGCCTAGTTTCCAACAAAAGTATTGAAGTGTCCAACCATTCTCCCGCAGTGTGCAACCAACTCGCTAAAGTCTCCAACCATTTGCGCAACGTGTGCAACCAAGCGCCAAGTTTCCAGCAAAAGTAGAGAAGTGTGCAACCATGCCCTCGCAGTGTGCAACCAAATCGTCAAAGACTCCAACCATTTGCGCAAAGTGTGCGACCAAGCGCCAAGTTTCCAACAAAAGTAGAGAAGTGTGCAACCATTCCCTCGCAGTGTGCAACCAAATCGTCAAAGTCTCCAACCATTTGCGCAAAGTGTGCAACAAAGCGCCGAGTTTCCAACAAAAGTAGAGAAGTGTGCAACCATGCCCTCGCAGTGTGCAACCAAATCGTCAAAGACTCCAACCATTTGCGCAAAGTGTGCAACAAAGCGCCGAGTTTCCAACAAAAGTAGAGAAGTGTGCAACCATGCCCTCGCAGTGTGCAACCAAATCGTCAAAGACTCCAACCATTTGCGCAAAGTGTGCAACGAAGCATTAAGTCTCCAACAAAAGTGTTGAAGTGTCCAACATTTCCCCCGCAGTGTGCAACCAAATCGTCAAAGTCTCCAACCATTTGCGCAATGGGTGCACAGAAGCATTAATTCCCCATCAAACGTGTTGAAGTGTCCAACCTTTCCCCCGCAGTGTGCAACCCAATCGGCAAAGTGTCCAACCATTTGCGCAATGGGTGCACAGAAGCATTAATTCCCCATCAAACGTGTTGAAGTGTCCAACCTTTCCCCCGCAGTGTGCAACCAACTCGCAAAAGTCTCCAACCGTTTGCGCCAAGTGTGCAACCAAGAGCCAACCTTTCAACAAAAGTATCGAAGTGTGCAACATTACCCCCGAAGTGTGCAACCAAATCGCTAAAGTCTCCAACCATTTGCGCCAAGTGTGCAACCAAGAGCCAAGCTTTCAACAAAAGTATCGAAGTGTGCAACATTTCCCCCGCAGTGTGCAACCAACTCGCTAAAGTCTCCAACCATTTGCGCAAAGTGTGCAACCAAGCGCCAACCTTCCAACAAAAGTATCCAAGCCTCCAACATTTTCCCCGAAGTGTCCAACGAAACCCACCGAGTCTCCAACCATCCCCCCGCAGTGTGCAACCAACAACCGTCATTTTCCCCACAAAAAATCAACAATAATTGCATAACCGCCAAAATATAAATTTAGTTCGTTCGAAACATATAAAACTAGCACGAGTTGTGGTAGACTTTGAGTAATATTTGTAAAAAAAGGAGCTTAAAAATTGAAAAAAATAGGACTGATACTTCTATCGTGTTTATTGCTCATCTCAGCGTCCTTATTACCAACGGACTTCGCAGCGGCGGCTCCAGTATATACTGACATTCCCGTGAAACACCGTGCTTATAAGGAAATTTACTATCTTGCACAAAGTGACATCACGACATCGGACAACCCTACCCTTTTTTCACCTGACGCACCTATGACACGTGCACATGCCGCAGCGATGATTGGCAAGGCCATTCAGCTGACGGGCGACCAAGCAACAACACAGTTTTCAGATGTAAATGTCAGCCATTTTGCATCAGGATATATTGCTGAATCTGTTAACCGTGGCATCATTAAAGGCTACCTCGACGGGACATTCAAGCCTGACGAAACGCTAAAACGAGGAGAAATGGCCTTGCTCATTAGCCGCGCATTCGGTTATCAATCGGATTCCACAACAGCAGCAGCCCAGGAATTCATGGACAAAGGCATTTCACAAGGTACAGGAAATGGAATATTTGGGACAGGCGACTTGATGAAACGCGGCGACTTCTCTATATTTCTAGCACGTGCCATTAATGCAGAATTCCGTGTAGGCAACAAAGCACTTAGTGCGACGCCGATGTATGTAAATGTAGACGAGTCGACGTCGTTGAATATGCGACAAGGACCTTCCACTGAATATACGACAACAAAACAACTATTTGCAGGCTATCCGGTAGACGTTTTCTATCGAGTTGGAGATTGGCTTTACACAAAAGTGGACAACAATTACGGATTTCTACATAGTGGATTTCTTTCAACGGATCAGCCAATCGTAAGCTCCATTAAAGACCCAATCGACCTAGTCGTAGATACCAATACGCCAAAAACAATTGACCAATTAGTGGTCATTATCGACCCAGGGCACGGTGCTCATGATCCAGGCGCAATCGGCTTCGGTCTAAAAGAAAAAGATGTTGTACTCGATGTTTCATTGCGGATGAAAAAGTATTTTCAACAAACACCAATTCCTGTGGCACTAACGCGTGAAACGGACGTGTTCGTAACGCTTCAAGACCGTGTGAAGTTTGCCCAGCAGAACCAAGGGGATGTATTTATAAGTGTGCATGCAAATGCATTTAACGGTTCTACGAACGGCACAGAAACATTTTATTACTCGGCAGCGCGAAATGCCCAAGTCGACGAATCAAAAGCGTTGACAACCTATATCCATAAGAGAATGCTTGAAGCATGGAAGCTCTCGGATCGTAAAGTCAAAAAAGGAAATCTTCACGTTCTTCGTGAAAATTCAATGCCTGCCACACTTATCGAAATGGGCTTCATCGACAATAAAAGTGACAATGCATACCTGGCGTCAGCAGAGCGCCGAGAGCAAATGGCAAGAGGGATTTTCCTAGGTACGCTCGATTACTATTATCACTATGAAGGCCGTACAGAAATGGCCGCATTCTATTCGAAATTTAATGCAACACCTTCAGCGAAGCATTATTAATCTTCGTTTGGCAGAAAACACCTATTCAATAGGTGTCAAGATTACGCCTCGGCGTAATTGATAAATTTGCTGCAGAAGTCCTGCCGGAATTGATTTCTGGCAGGACTTTTTTTACAAAGTGCTCGTAGATCATTACAGAAAATGAGTGGGGGAATAGTCTCAGTGCGTACATTTGGAATATCAACGATTATAACAATTATGCTGCTTTTCGGCCTGCAAAGCGGAGCGCAAGCTAGTAGCGATGCGGCTGAAGAATACTTCATCGTAGGTGGCAATCAAACAGAAATTCTCACATTCATGCAACAGGAGCAGATGTCTATCGGAAAAGTCTATTCTACTTTTTCCGTAATAATTGCTAACCTAACAGATCAACAGCAGCAACGTCTCAAATCGAAATTCACAGAAATTCATATTCAATCAAATCGACAATATGAACAAAGCAAGGATTCCGAGCGCAGCTCTATCAAAATGATCCAAGCGACAGCCGAAGTCGCTTCACCCTATACGGGACTGGGCGTTAAAGTAGCTGTCCTCGATTCTGGAGTCGATACAGAACATCGTGACCTCAATGTCAAAGGAGGACACTGCACATTGGTACATGATTGTGCACCCGGCATTCCCTATGACGATGACAATGGACATGGCACACATGTCGCAGGAATTATCGCAGCGCTAAAAAATGATACAGGAATCGTTGGGATTGCACCAAGTGTAGACCTCTACAGCATCAAAGCCCTCAACGCATTCGGCGTCGGGACGACAAATAGCTTAGTCGATGGCGTTGAATGGGCTATTCAAAACAAAATGGATATTTTAAATCTGAGCATCACAACAGAAAAAAATGACCTAGCACTCAAAACCGCACTAGAAGCCGCTTATAAGAAAGGGATGCTAATTGTAGGCTCCGCAGGAAATAACGGCGAATCGGCGAATAAAACCGTCATGTATCCAGCGAAATACGACACAGTGATTGCCGTTTCTGCTGTGAAATCAGATTTATCCAAGCTCAAGGAAAGTGCCGTCGGTGAAGAAGTCGACATTGCAGCACCAGGCGGATCAATTCTTAGCACATACCCAATCGAATCGGATTCCATGGATGGAAAAGCAGACGGCTACACTCATCTTTCAGGAACGTCAATGGCAACCCCACATGTGACTGGTATCCTTGCGCTTTACAAAGAACGCTTTCCGGAAAAGACCAACGCCGAATTACGTTCACTTATTAATGAAACCGCAAAAGACCTAGGGGAAGTAGGAAAAGACCCAGTATTCGGTCATGGACTCGTACAATATGCTGCAAAGCTAGCAGGAGTCACAACATTCACTACGAAAAATGAACAAGGAAAAGTTACTCTCACGGCAGGAGAGACAACAAACATCAACATAGAATCGAATGGTAAACAGGTACCGCATGAAAACGGGCAATGGCATCTTTATGGCGTGGACGGAACAATAACCATTTTCGTGACGACAACAGATACCGCTGCAAAAAGCACAGTGGAAAAGCAGCACATCACCTTTAACAGTCCAAGCTATTCAGATGTGACTAACGCCCAAAGATTTGCAGGACCAATTGGATTCATGAGTCACAACAACCAGATTAAAGGCTTCGAGGATGGCACATTTAGACCTTATGCCAACATCACGCGAGGCGAGGCGGCAACACTCATCGGGCGCGCACTCGGTTTTTCATCAGCACCTGCCAAGACTGGCTTCAAGGATGTCCATACATCATCATTCGCATCTGGCTATATTAAAGCAGCCGTCGACGCCAAAATCATCTCAGGCTTTTCCGATGGCACATTTAGACCTGGAAGCAATGTGACACGCGCCGAAATGGCTATTCTCATTTCAAAAGCCTTTGACCTAAAAAGCAATAATAGTACCGATTTCAAAGACGTCAAACCTTCAATGGCCGCCTACCAATCCATCAAAGCACTAACGGCATCAGAAGTCACGACGGGGTACGGTGACGGTACATTTAAACCCTATAACAATATGACAAGAGCAGACTTCACCGTCTTCTTAGCAAGAGTTCAAAATGACTTTTTTAAATAAAGAACCAAAGTATACCAAAAAATGATAGAATGAAAGAAAAATCGACATGAGGTGAAAAGATGAAAAAACGATTTACACAAATCATGATCATAATAGCCATCATCGTTGCGTTACCCATTATGTCAGCTAAAAGCACGCTTGCCGCTACCAACGATAAAATCAGCGAATTCGCCCAGCAATTTGTAGGAATCCCGTACCTATGGGCTGGAACAACCATTTTAGGATTTGACTGCTCAGGGTTGATTCGCCATGTGTATAGCAATTTTGGAATCGAGTTGCCGAGAACCTCTGAGGAACAATCTAAAGTAGGGAGCGCAGTTGCAGACAATGACCTTCAACCTGGCGACATTGTATTTTTCGAAAATACATACAAAGAAGGCATCTCTCACTCTGGTATTTATCTAGGAGATAACATGTTTATTTCCGCTGAGACTAAGGGTGTCGCAATCGCTAAGCTAAAATCGCATCCGTATTGGGAGCAGCGTTATGTTGGAGCAAGAAGAGTAGTAGGCGCATCGACTTCTCCTGAAATAGCTCCGAAACCGGTCACATTCTCAGACTTACCGAATACACATCCCGCATACAATGCAGTCCAGGACTTGAATAGCAAAGGCGTCATTAATGGGTTCCTAGACGCTACGTTCAAACCCGAGGATTCCGTAACACGTGGACAAGCCGCAGCTATGCTGAACCGCGTGTTGAAGCTGCAGGCAAAAGGGTCCGTTATTTTTACGGACGTCGGCACAACTCACCAATTCGCAGCCGACATTGCCGCTATGAATGAAAGCGGAATTTTAAAAGGCTACGAGACAGGAGCGTTTGGCATAACAGACCAGCTCACTCGTGGACAACTAGCGATCATCGTCGATCGAGCGTTCCAGCTACAAGAGAAAGCCAAGCAAAAAGTGCAAATCGCGTCACTTTATGCAGACGTGCCTTCAAACTACTGGGCATCTGAATCTATACACGCTTTAAAAGTATTAGACCTAACAACAATATTCCAAACGCAAACCTATGACATGCACAAAGCGGCCTCCAGGGCAGAATTCTCCGCCGCCGTTTTCAGTGCGATAAAAGCACAATGACGAAAAAGCGACTATTTTCTGGAAGATGAATAATCATAGAATTCTTGATAGAATAAGATGAAGTGAGTTTTAGGGAGGAAAAGTGAATGAAGCGAAAGCTAGTTGCTATAATTGCTATGATCGTATTATTGATCCCGATTGCACCTGCTATGTCTCATGCGGATGAATTAAAGGGACTAACACTCGAAAAAGAAATGCGCGCTATGATTGAGCTTGGAATCATCAAAGGGTACACAGACGGCAAAGTCCACCCAAAAGCAGATGTCAATCGCGGGGATTTCGCAGCATTTCTAGCACGGACAATGAAACTACCAACAGAAACACCTAACTTTATTGACGTAAATACCTCATCGGCCATTGCTGGTGAAATTGGTGCCATCCAAAAGACCGGCATTATGAAAGGTACTTTAGATGGGAAATTTATGCCGCTAAAGCTAATGACAAGGGAAGAAATGGCGGTAACAACAGCCCGCGCACTAGCTCATCTTAACCTGAAGATTGAAAGCACGGACCTCATTCTTTCAGACCAATCAAGCTTTTCCATGGCTGAAGGAGTCTCTAGTTCAAAAACAGTTTTTGCTGCCGGCATTATGAACGGCGTGAAAGTAAACAGCGACCGTACAGAAATTACATTTGATCCAAAAGGACTTTCAAAGCGTGATCAAGTCGCAGCTGTCCTAAAAAGATTTTTAGATTACACAGGCAATGAAGTTCCAGGAGAGGGGGAAGAACCTCCTGTCGTAACACCACCGGTTACGCCTCCGGATAAATTCCAGCTGGCAATCATCCGAGACAAAAAACTCGTTTTACTCGACAAACAGTACAACACCTATACAGAAGCAGTACAAGCCTTTACGGCAAACACAGCAGCACAAGGAATCTATAAAGGAATTGAGCTACTCCGAGTAAGAAGTGGTACAGCCTTTGCTCAAGGACCAGCAGGCAACACAGCAAGCATCTACGCCAATACGAACTTTACAAACCAGCTAACCTATATCCAAGCTGGACGTGAAATGCGCGTACTCGAGCATGCAGAAAACTATATGAAAGTCCAAGTTGCAGATACAGTTGGCTACGTAAAACATAGCCAAATCGACTTCGTACCGACTGAAATCCGAAGCGATCGCGACTACTATATGGCCAATGCTAGCAAAGAATTGCTGCATTACACATTCAACTTCCTAACAAACACATATGGCACCTATACCGTTGGACCAGCGCCGGACTTCATGGCAACGGGTATCCGCTACTACGCAACAGACGGTGTCCATTTCTTAGACGGGACTGGAAAAGCAGTGGGAACTTACCACCCATACTTCCAATTCCAATCTGTTCGCACGACAAGTAGCTACACAGCTGAAGAGTTAGACGCCGTTATCCTACAAATAATTGGTGAAAGAGAACGTACAGGAATTGCAAGATACGCTAACGCTACAACGAACTCGAAACTGATCGGGCTCGGCACATATATTAAACAAATTGAAGCAGAGCATCGCGTCAACGCATTATTCATTCTAGCAACAGCCGTCCACGAAAGTGACTACGGCATCAGCGGTAACGCCATGACAAAAAACAACCTCTTCGGCATCAGAGTATTCGATAGCACACCCGAAGCTGGAGAAAAATACGCAACACCCGAAAGAAGCATCGAAGCATTCGTCACCGAATACGTAAACAAAAACTACGGTCTACCTGCTGGAAGCTATGCCAAAGGGGCAGCACCTGGCAATAAAACAGCCGGCATCAACGCACACTATGCATCCGATCCAACATGGGGCTCCAAAATTGCAGGCCACATGTGGCGCCTAGATGCAGCCATGGGTAGCAGAGATATGAAATCATACCGACTTGCTATGACCAACCAAAGCGGAACACTCAACGTGCGCACCGAACCAACAGTCAGTAGTAGCACACTACTATTCACTTACAAAGCAAGAGACCTTGGCAGAAGCGGCGAATCCGGCTACCCAGTCGCCATCGTCGAACAACAAAAAGGAAGCGACGGCTACCTCTGGTACAAAGTCCTCTCCGACGACATCCAAAAAGACTCCACCGGCAACCACATCGAATTCGGTTGGATCCGCGGAGACCTAGTCAAAGATATCAGCAACTAACGCTAACTAAACCCCCGCCACCGCGGGGGTTTTTGCATGCTTTATGGAATGTGCAGCAAATTCTGTCGGGTGTCCAACCAACCTCTCGAAGTGTCCAACAAAAACGGTCGAGTGTCCAACATCGGGTAAACTCTCCAACAAAAACGGTCGAGTGTCCAACATCGGGTAAACTCTCCAACAAAAACGGTCGAGTGTCCCACATCGGGAAAACTCTCCAACAAAAGACGACAAGTCTCCAACCAATCTCTTGAAGTGTCCAACAAAACCAGTCGAGTGTCCAACATCGGGAAGACTCTCCAACAAAAGTCGACAAGTCTCCAACCAATCTCTTAAAGTGTCCAACAAAACCAGTCGAGTGTCCAACATCGGTAAAACTCTCCAACAAACCCGCCGAAGCCTTCAACCAACCTCTTAAAGTGTCCAACAAAACCAGTCGAGTGTCCAACATCGGGAAAACTCTCCAACCAACCCGGTGGTTTTTCGAAACGCGGGAATACTCTGCACCAAAAGTCGACACGTCTCCAACCAATCTCTGAAAGTGTCCAACAAAACCAGTCGAGTGTCCAACATCGGTAAATCTCTCCAACAAACCCGCCGAAGCCTTCAACCAACCTCTTAAAGTGTCCAACAAAAACAGTCGAGTGTCCAACATAGGTAAAACTCTCCAACAAAATCGCCGAAGCCTCCAACCAACCTCTTAAAGTGTCCAACAAAACCAGTCGAGTTTCCAACATCGGTAAAACTCTCCAACAAACCCACCGAATCCTCCAACCAACCTCCTAAAGTGTCCAACAAACCCGGTCGAGTGTCCAACATCGGGAAAACTCTCCAACAAAAGTCGACAAGTCTCCAACCACTGCGACAGACCATTGAAAACATTCTCGAAGGCCTTCTAAGTCCGTCGCATCCTTCCCCAATGGAAGACCAACATCTATCGGTGGGGGAGGGTTATGCTTAATTAGCTAGTGAATCAAAAATGCTCAAAATTAAATTTTGTGGGGTGTCTAATTTCCTCACGAACCTTTTACTTAACAGGGTTTAGAGTCTATTTACCTATGAATAACATGGTTGAAATCGCGTGTTTTAGGGTCAAAAAAGGGGCAAATTTAATATTTGGTTTTCAGACACAATTTACAGAATTCTGTGTCTGTTATAAGCTGTTTTTAGGAACGGACGTCCTGTTCCATAATTGACTGAAAATGCGCTAAACTATAGGGAATTACACCCTGGCGAATGCATCATTACTCTGAAAAAAGGATGTGTTGAGATGGCTGTAACGGCATGTGTGAAAGAATCTTCGATGCCTTATCATAGGGCAATTGTAATTCGAGAAGAGAAAAGAGAGTACGTGAAGCATGATCAGATTTTTAAAGAGCTAATCAATAATTTTTTTGCTGAATTTTTGGATGTGTTTTTTCCGGAGGTTCATGCTGGGCTTGATTTTGAGTCAGTTAAACCGTTATCAGAAGAGTTGTATACGGATTTGATCAAGGGAGAAAATCGGCGGGTGGATATTGTGATTGAAGCGAAGTTGAGGGGGGCAGACACGCTCATTATTGTTCATATGGAGCCGCAAAGTACCTATCAGGATGATTTTCACAAGCGGATGTATTTGTATTTTAGTTTGCTTTATAATAAATATAGAAAGCCAATTTTACCGATTGCCATCTTTAGTTATGATGGCAAATATACAGAACTCGATGAGTTCACAATCGAGTTTCCTTTCTTTCATGTGCTGACATTTAACTTTTTGATGTTAGAGCTGAAGAAGAAAAACTGGAAGGATTATATAACGTCGGATAATCCTGTTGCCGCGGCATTGTTGGGGAAAATGGGCTATCGTGAAGATGAAAAAGTACAGGTGAAAATCGAGTTTTTGAAAATGCTAACTCGAATGCAATTGGACCCGGCGCGTTCAAGATTTATCAATGATTTTTTTGAGCAATATGTGAAATTAGATGCTAAAGAGGAGGTGCAATTTATGCGGGAGGCTAGGCGAATGGAGAGTGAAGGGGAGTTCAAGTTTACGCAGTTGCCGAATTCTTGGGAGGATAGAGGGATTCGGAAGGGGTTAGAGCAAGGAATAGAACAAGGAATAGAGCAGGGTGCAGAAAAAGAACGTGAAGTATTGGCGGTTAAAATGTTGAGAGAAGGATTTCCCATGGATGTTATTGCCAAATTAACTGATTTGGATAAGGAAGCCATTGAAAAGTTAAAAGAGCTGAATTAATCTGTTGTTCGTTTAAAAATATCCGATGTGAGGATATTTTTGTATCGGATATTTTTATCAGCAGTATTCCGATGTCGTCAACTTAGATGCTAAAGAGGAGGTGGAATTTATGCGGGAGGCTAGGCGGATGGAGAGCGAAGGGGAGTTCAAGTTTACGCAGTTGCCGAATTCTTGGGAGGATAGAGGGATTCAGAAGGGGTTAGTGCAAGGAATAGAACAAGGAATAGAACAAGGAATTGAGCAGGGTGCAGAAAAAGAACGTGAAGCATTGGTGCTTAAAATGTTGAGAGAAGGATTTCCCATGGATGTTATTGCCAAATTAACTGATTTGGATAAGGAAGCCATTGAAAAGTTAAAAGAGCTGAATTAATCTGTTGTTCGTTTAAAAATATCCGATGTGAGGATATTTTTGTATCGGATATTTTTATCAGCAGTATTCCGATGTCGTCAACTTAGATGCTAAAGAGGAGGTGGAATTTATGCGGGAGGCTAGGCGGATGGAGAGCGAAGGGGAGTTCAAGTTTACGCAGTTGCCGAATTCTTGGGAGGATAGAGGGATTCAGAAGGGGTTAGTGCAAGGAATAGAACAAGGAATAGAACAAGGAATTGAGCAGGGTGCAGAAAAAGAACGTGAAGCATTGG
>NZ_JAWLIR010000024.1:0-17672 GCF_033485195.1 Sporosarcina beigongshangi | reverse complement strand
GCAAGGAATAGAACAAGGAATAGAACAAGGAATTGAGCAGGGTGCAGAAAAAGAACGTGAAGCATTGGTGCTTAAAATGTTGAGAGAAGGATTTCCCGTGGATGTTATTACCAAATTAACTGATTTGGATAAGGAAGCCATTGAAAAGTTAAAAGAGCTGAATTAATCTGTTGTTCGTTGAAATATATCCGATGTGAGGATAATTTTGCATCGGATATTTTTATCTGTAGTATTCCCGATGTCATTAACCGAAATCCGTTTTTAACCAGGTGGAAAAATAATCAATAAAAGGAGTGTTCGAACATATTCATTCACCGTAGAAAACCAGAAATACTAACAGCCATTCCACGTCTACTTGCTCGTCTCCATACCAATAGCCCCCACTATCAACAAATGGACGACATGCTTTACCAAAAATCTGCCGGCTATGCAGGCGAAATTCGAGTAGACAAATACCTAGAATCAATCGAATTCCCAGAACCCGTAAAAATTCTCACAGACGTAGAACTTTCCATTAACCCCAAAAGCGCCATCCAGATAGACACCCTAATCTTGACCCGATCCTACGCATTCATTCTCGAAATAAAGAATATTGCAGGTACCCTGATATACATTCCCAACCCACCTCACTTTGTCCGAATTCACGAAAATAAGAAAACCATCGTCATAGACTGCCCAATCATGCAACTCGAAAACAACAAAACAACCCTCGACATATGGCTCGAAAGAAATAAATTCCCGATGCGTTCCACAGGCATGATTGTCATGGCGAACGGCAAAACAGACGTCCAAGATGCGCCCGCTGACATGCCGATCATCTATGGAAAACATCTCCCGCTCCATTTCAGAAAAATGGAACCGGAAAAACCGCTACTCACAAAACAACAATTTTACGAACTGTGCGACAAACTGCAGCAAGATCAGCAAAGATACAACCCGTTTCCCTTATGCGAAAAAAACGGCATCAACCCAGCCCAACTAAGAAAAGGAATCATCTGCAACGACTGTTCCGTAAATCTAATCCGCGCCAATCACCAAAGATGGACATGCCCAGCCTGCAAAAAGAAATTCAAACAACCCTATCACGACGGATTGCAAGATTGGTTCATGCTAATTAAAAACAACATCTCAAACGAAGAATGCCGCGACTTCTTTCAAATGAAAGACAAATACGCAGCCAACTATATCTTGAATCAATTCCCATCCAAGCTCAAGCGCGAAGGAAAAGCCAAAGCAACAATCTACAAATGGGACTACAAACAACCACCCGCCAATAAAATCAAAAGAAGCACTTCAAAAACTTGAGGTGCTCTTTTTTTCTGCGCAAAAACGCCAATAAAAAGTAAACCCCGGCAAAGTTTCCAACAATGCCACGAAAGTGTCCAACATCGCAGAAAGTTTCCAACCAAACCCTCAAAGCCTCCAACAATCCACCAAGAGTCTCCAACAAACCTGTCAAACCGTCCAACATCGCCTCAACTCTCCAACTAAATCCGCAAACTCTCCAACATCGCTCGAAATGTCCAACCAAAAAAAGCCGCTCCAATACCCGGAGCGACCCACAATCCCCAATCATCCCCGTCTTAACAGCCCAACGAATCGATTGAATCCTTCTCTATAAAACAGCCTCACCATCACCGCATACACAGCAACGCCCACCGGCACCAACACCGCGAGCTGCAAAATGGCCGCCCATTCCGTCGCGCCAGTCACAACTTTTAGCCCCCACACTGCTAGCCCCATCACAACTGCCGGCCCGACAACGCGCAAACTCATCCGCGTAAATCGCTTAAACTCAGCCATTCCCAAATCGCGATACACAACGACCATCGACACAGCAAAGTAATACACACTAACCACCGAAGCCGAAATCGCAAGCGCAGGATAGCCATACTTATCCACTAATAACCAGTTCAGCAACCAGTTCAACACAATCGTTGTTACACTAATGCGGAACACAACCGCCGTCTTGCCGCGCGCATACATCGACTTCGACAAAATCAACTGCATCCCTTGGAAGACGATAATTGGTAAATACAACAGCAATGCCAAATGCGTATTCGCCGTATCAGTAGCTGTAAATTTCCCGCGTTCATAAATAAATGCAATCGCCGCGTCACCGACGACCAATAATCCCACTGCAATCGGTAATAGCGTTACAAGAGAAATTTCCATTCCACGAAAAAATGTATCCTTAAACTTTTCCCGATTTGTCGTCTGCTCACTCATTAACGTGAAAATGATGGCAGCGAGTGTCGTCGCATAGATCGCGTTCGGAATGCTAATAATGAGAGACGAGTTATTCAAATAAGTGACAGACCCATCTCCAGTTCCAGAAGCGAATGCCTTATTGACAAACAAGTTAATCTGCCCAACAACCGAATTGAGTAAAGAGGGGATAATCAAAGCTATAAAAGCTTTGCGAAATGCATCCTCCATTTTGAATTCAGGCCGCCACGTATAATCCGAACGTACCAAATAATAGATTTGGATGAAAACCCCAACCAACGTTCCAGCAATAAATCCATAAACGAGCGAATAGATTCCCCACTGCTCACTAAATAACAACGCAAACAAAGCCGCCATCATCGTCGCCAATAATTTTGACACTTGTGAAGGAACAAAAATTCTTCGCGATTGCAAATATGAATCTAACAACCCGCTCAAAGCAATCACAGTCATGAATGCAAAGAAGATTTGGGTCATTTGCACAGCAATGATTGCAGTTTCTGGCTCAATACCGCGGTATATCAAAGGAACAAAATAGGGAGCTCCAAACCACCCGGCAACACTTATGCCAATAAAAATGAACATGGTCCAATTTAATAATGCATTGGCATTACGATCGCTAGCATTTGTTCCTGCTTCCCTGCTTTTCACATACATGGGCAAGAAGACATTATTGAAGCCAGTTGAAATCATAGCAACTACCAATGTGATAAAAGGGAAGGCCAAGAAGTAGGCGTCTGTCTCGAAAGAAACACCGAACTCATTAGCAATAATCGATTCCCTGACGAAACCCGATACCTTCAACAAAAGTGCAAGCGCCGTAGCCCACAAAGCCGTCTTTTTCAATCTGCTCATAAGATCCTCCATAAAAGAAAGCTCCCAGCCAGGGCAGGGAGCTTAATATCTTAATATCATTCTAATTAAATCAACATCGTCGGCCGGGGGTTCGAATCCCAAAAGTGTCCAACATCCTACCCGAAGTCTCCAACAATCCGTCAACTTTCCAACAAAAGCATCGAAGCGTCCAACAAACTCATCAAACTCTCCAACAAACTCATCAAATCGTCCAACATTCCCCCGGAAATGTCCAACATCCGCCGTCCCGTTGTCGCCGCCGCACACTCGCTGTCACTATCGCATGCCGCACGCACTAACTATCTAAACCTAAACCTAATCCCTCAATCCCTACCCAAAGCCTTCAAATAAATCCCCTCATACTTCTCAGCCGCGGCAAAATGCGAATACTCCGCAATAATCTTCGCGCGAGCCGCATCCGCCAGCTGCTGTCCAAACGTCGGATCACCTAACAACCGGATCATCGCTTCACTCAACGCTTCCACATTCTGCTCTTCTACCAACAAGCCATCCGCGCCGTCCTCGATAATCTCCTTCAATCCACCAACCGCACACGCAATCAGTGGTACACCAGAGCCCATCGCCTCTAACGCCGAAATCGAAGTCGCTTCCTCAACACCCGCCGAATAAATCGAAGGCACCAATGCCACATTCGCCAACGCATAATACTCGACCATATCCGTATGATCCACCGCGCCAACCATTGTCACGCGATCCGCCACACCAAGCTCAGCAGCCTTCGCCTTCATCGTATCCAGCATTTCACCCGTCCCCGCAAATACAACGCGCGCTTTCGGGAATTTCTCCAGCACCGCCGGCAACGACAAAATCGGATAGATGACACCATTCTTCTTCGTCAACCTACGCGGCACGAAGAATATTAAATCATCCTTCTCAAAACCATACTTCTCTCTAAACTCATCACGACGCTCAATCTCAGGCTTAAACGACTCCACGTCGATGAAATTCTTAATCATATTTCCAATAACGCCAGTTTCAGCCTCAATATAATCCTTAATCCGCGTATCTACCGTAATGACCTCACGCGTCAAACTATACGATTCCCGCTCATCCGCCATCAGCGTCTCCGCCTCAGAAGAACCCTCAATGACAGTCCCTTTCGAAATTCCTTCAAACGTCAAATAACCATGCACCGTGCTCACAACTGGCACATCAGAAGACAGTGCCGCAAATGTCGTGTACACATCCTGCGCATTGATCAGATCATAACCGCCATTCGCAGCCTCATCCTTTATCAGCGCCTCTAGCTCGTCCTTACGACGCTTCAACGTCCACACATAACCAGAGCCCTTTTTCACCTTATTCAATATAAATGCAGGCCCTCTCACAACGCCATCCCGTTTCCACTTAGGTACATCTGAAAACGACACAATCTTCACTTCATGCCCGCGTGATTCAAGACCCGCCTTCAACGTCGTTAAATGAACCGACAAGCCTCCTAAATGAGGGTAATCATACGCTGTCGCTAATAAAATCTTCACAGATCATCGTCCTCCATTCAAAAAACGTTCTCTTAACAAATCTACATTACGTAAAGCCTCTTGACGCAACAGATCTACATTAGGTTCCATCATCGCCTTCAACTCATCCGAATGATCCAGCGCATACAAAGCATTCGCCAGCAAATCCTCTTTCGTAAACTCGCCAAGCGGGAACGACTTATCCCACATGCCAGAACGCTTCAAAAAGCTCTCTACCTTCTGGTCATAGCTCAAGCCGACATGCGGTACATTCGACAACGCCGCAAAAATCAACGCGTGCAAGCGCAAAGCAATCGTCAAATCCGTCTTCGAAATGAAGTTATAAAACTCATTCGGCGTAAACGCCTCTCCAAGCAACTTCGTCTGATCCGCATGCTTCATCTTCGCCATCACTTTCTTCGACACATTCGTATCATAAGGTGGCTCCATCGGCACAAACACCGGCAACACACCGCGCTGCTCAATCAGCTCGTCCAACACCCATGCCAGCTTCTCAATATACTCATCCTCATGATCAAACCACGGGCGCGGTGCCACAGCGACCAGCCGTTCATCACCCTTCAACCCTAATGACGCATACGCCACATGATCCTCATCCGGCTTAAACGCAAACACAATATCCGCCGTCACAACCGTCTCTGGACGCTTCACGCCTAATGACAATAAATAATCCTTCGAATACTGATCACGCACCGTTACGAAATCGGCCATATTCGCAAACAGGCGCATTAAAAACTTGCCCCATTTACTCGTCACAGGCCCAATCCCTTGCGAGAAAAACATCACCTTCGTACCACATAGCTTCGCCAAAAATACAATCAATAAATAATAGGGAAGGGGACCAAACAAAAACTTCGTCGGATACGTATCCTGCAGCAACCCACCCCCGCCGGAAATTAACAAATCTGCCTTCCGCAAAGCCTTGACCTTTTCTTTATTCCCATGACGCCATCCACGATAGACAGACTGCACGCCGTAATCCTTCGCCGTCTGCTCCGGGGACAATGAAAACACCGTAATATCGGGATTATCCAGTTCCGCACGTAAATTATCAATTATCGCTTTTAATATCGCTTCATCACCCGTGTTACCAAGACCATAAAAGCCTGAAAGCACAATTTTCAATTCGAGTTCCTCCTTAAAAACAAAAGCTTCCACGCATTCGTGAAAGCATCATACATCTCAGATTTTAGCACTCTTGTGGATAGCTATGCAACCTGTTTCAATTTCTGCTATACTAATACAATTGAAAGCCAACGAATCGAGGGTGCAACGATGAAAGAATCATACCTTGGCGTACAAGTATCGCCACTCACATATGAAGGAATTGTGACAGAAATAAAATCGAGAATGACACAAGGACAGCAGTCTACAATCATCGCGGTCAATCCCGAAAAAGTAATGACCGCGCAAAAAAATCCGGAAGTAAAAGACTTGATTAATAGCTCGACGTTTCAAATTGCCGACGGTGTAGGCATACTACTAGCGTCTAAGCTAAAAAAAGGAAACATTAAATCTCGTGTCACAGGGGTGGACATGATGGCGCGTCTATTGAAATTCGCGGCGGAGGACAACCATCCCATCTACTTATACGGGGCTAAAAAGGAAGTCGTCGAACTTGCCGCCACCAATATTCAGCGTGACAACCCCGGCATCGAAATCGCCGGGATGACCGACGGCTATGAGCAGGACGAGCAAGCACTCATCGACCGCATTCATAGTAGCGGCGCTGCCATCATTTTTGTAGCACTCGGCAGTCCGAAGCAAGAGCTATGGATTCAACGCAACATCTCAAAGCTTCCAAACGTCTTTGTATTTCAGGGCGTAGGCGGCAGCTTCGACGTATTTTCCGGAACCGTCAAACGCGCACCCGCACTTTTTAGAAAAACAGGGACAGAGTGGCTGTACAGGCTCCTCAGTAACCCGACGCGCTTGAAGCGTCAGCTGAATCTTCCACGTTTTTTACTCAGCATACTATTTAATAGAAGAAACTAACAAAGTGAAACCCTAATTTACTCACTCAAAGGAGCATTCTCATGAAAAAATCAATTTGTGTTGTCGGCCTCGGATACATCGGTTTACCAACAGCAGTCATGTTTGCAAATCACGGGCATATGGTACATGGAGTCGATGTCAATGCCAGCGTTGTAGAGCACATCCAAAACAAACGACTTCATATAGAAGAAAACGGTTTGCAGGAAAGACTCAACAAAGCCATCGATTCAAATAGTTTAACTGTGTCAACAACCCCGATTCAGGCGGATGTCTTCATCATCGCCGTGCCATCGCCAATTAAAGCGGACAAGACTGCCAACCTGGAGTATATCCGCAGTGCGACACAAGCGATCACACCATTCGTCGAAAAGGGCAATCTCGTCGTTTTGGAATCAACCGTGCCACCACGTACCGTAAAGGACATTATGATTCCCGAGCTCGTGAAAACAGGACTTGCGATCGGTACAGATATTTTCGTTTCCCACTCACCGGAGCGAGTCATTCCGGGACGCGTGTTTGAAGAGCTTGTGTCGAATGACCGCATCATTGGGGGAGTCAATGAACAATCCGCACAAATGACGTCGGAGCTCTATCGCTCATTCGTCGTCGGACAAATGCATGAAACGGACGATACGACAGCAGAGCTCGTCAAAGTGATGGAAAACACCTACCGTGATGTCAATATCGCACTTGCCAATGAGCTGGCGAAAATTGCGCAGACGATAGACGTCAATGTATGGGAAGCCATTCGCTTAGCCAATTTCCATCCGCGCGTCAACATTCACCAGCCGGGACCTGGTGTCGGCGGACATTGTATCGCAGTCGATCCATGGTTCCTCGTTGAGCTAAATCCGGGACTGGCAAAAATTATTCACACAGCACGCCAAACGAATGACGGCATGCCAGCCTATACCGCACAGCTGACGGCGGATATCTTGAAGGCGCATGGCATCACGCAACCGAAAGTGGCAGCATTAGGACTCGCCTTCAAAGGAAATATCGACGACATGCGTGAAAGCCCATCTGTAGATGTAGTGGAGCAGCTACAGCATAATGAGTTACAAGTAACGGCCTATGATCCGCATATTAAAACGAATCACATTGCTGTGCAGACACAAAATTTACAAGAAGCATTAGAAGAAGCTTCAGCCATCGTTGTGTTAACGAGTCACGACGAATTTATGGCGCTAGATCCAGTGCAAGTAGGAAAACACATGGCACATCGCGTAATCATTGATACAAAAAATTGCATCGAGCGTAGCAAGTGGGAACAAGCAGGATTCGCGGTATATGTACTAGGAGATTCAAAGAATAGTAAACTACAGAAGTAAAAGGGAAAACTAGTATTCATATAGGAAATAATTGATAATTTAGGCTTGTCATGAAGATGTAATATAGTTTACAGTTGAAATCCAAAAATAGTTTGTTATAATAGAAAAAGAGTTTAAGTATCGGTGTTTGCCGCAATGTCAACCTTTGAAAAATAGACGTTTTTTACTGATTCTTATAGTGGAAAACAATTCTATTAAAATTAAAGGTGGATATTTCTGCAGATTGTTGGTACAATTTAAACTGAGTCTATGATATTCATAGAGTTATAAAAAGTTTATCCAAAATAGGGAGGAATTCTACACATGGCTTATCAACCAAAGTCTTACAAGAAATTCGTAGCAACAGCTGCTACAGCAACTCTAGTTGCATCTGCAATCGTACCAGTAGCATCTGCTGCTGATGCAAAAGCGTTCAAGGACGTTAGTTCTAACTACAAAGAGGCTGTTGACTACCTAGTAGCTAACGACATCGCACAAGGTAAAACAGACACAACATTCGGAACTACAGCTTCAATCACTCGTGGAGATGCAGCGGTAATGATCGCTAAAGCATTGAAACTTGATACAGCTGCAGCGCCAAGCGCAGGATTCAAAGATGTAAACGCACGTGTTGCTGGTGCAGTAAACGCACTAGTAGCAGCTAAAATTGTTTCTGGTAAAACAGAAACTACTTTTGCTCCTGATGCTAACATCACTCGTCAAGAAATGGCTAAAATCATTGCTAACGCATATGAGTTGGAAGCCGGAACTACAAAAAATAAATATTCTGATGTAAACAGCAACTGGGATGCTTACGTTGATGCTCTAGTAGCTAACGAAGTTACTCTTGGTCTAACTGAAACTACTTTCGGTGCAACACAATCAGTAACACGTGGACAATTCGCTTTGTTCGTATTCCGTAGTGAGGGTACTGCACCTTCTGTTGCAACGGTAAGTGCGATTAATACTACTGACCTTAAAGTGACCCTTAAAGGTAATCTTAAAGATGTAACTATCGACAAAAATGATTTTGAAGTTAAAGTGAAGGGTGAAAAAGTTGACTTTACAGTTGTAAAAGTTAACGATAAAGAGTTCACATTAAAACTTCAAGTTGGTCTTAAAAATGGTGACGAAATTGAAGTAATCGGTGCTTCTGATTTGACAAAATCTGTCAAAACAACTTATGCTGAATATGCTATTACTAAAGTAGAAGCAGTATCTGCATTAGTTGCTGATGATAAAGCTTACACTTTGAAATTCAAAGTAAATGGTGCTGACTGGACTACTGATGCACTTGCTAAAGCAGATTACGACATTGAGTTTGTTGCGGATGCAGCAATCTTTGGTACTACAAGTTCAAGAAGCACAACAGGCGTTCTTTCAGCAGCAGATTTAACTGCGTTTTTGGGAGCCGATAAAGAAAAAACTTTTAAATACAAAGTTGTAATTAAGAAAGATAACAAATTAGTAGCTGAATCTGATAATACTGAAATACTAGTAGTAGACGATGCAACAACTGCATTAGATGCTATTAAATCTGTAAACTTAGCTGTTGAAGGTGCAGCGGGAGCAGTTTACCATATTGAATCACTATCTAGTAACAAACTTGTAAAAGATGAAGTAGCAACAATTGATAAGCTTATTGGAACAACTATTGACGGTCGTTATGAAATTGACCTATCAGCATTAACAACAAATATGACTTTGACTTCTTCAAATCCTGCAATCCTTTCAGTTGATACTGCTACTAGAGAGCTAACAGCTGTTAAACCAGGAACAGTTAAAGTTACACTGAAATCAGGAAAAGTAACTAAAGATATTAACATAACTGTTGTTACAGAAGCACGTAAGTTGAATTCTGCAACAGTAAGCAAAACTAACTTTAACTTGGGTCTCTCAGTGGCAGATAGCTTTACTGCAACATTAAAAGACCAATTTGGAGATACATTTGATGGTGACGTTGATAACGACGGTACTTTCGAAGCTATTACAGTAACGGCAACTGGAGGAGTACTTTCTGCAGCAGGTGCAACAGCAGGTGGTGCAGCAGCAGCTACTAGTGGTGCTGATGGTAAAGTAGCAGTTAACTTTACAACAGCAGCTACAGCAGCTACTGGAGAAATTCAAGTGAAAAACGGGAATAATATACTAGCAAGAGCAAGTGTGAAAGTTTCAGGTGGTGCTGCAGCTAATACTAAATTAGAAGCAACTGGCGGTACTACAGTTGACTTAAACCCATTGGTTGATAACACTTCAATTTCATTTAAACTAAATAACTACACTGCTGGTGGAGCATATTTAGGAAATGACAGTGCAGCAACTTTAGGAGCAAATCTTGAAGCACAAATTGTTGATGCAGATGGTAACATTATTGCAGATAGTGGTGCTCTTGGCGCTGCAACAGACTTGGTTGATGCAGCTGGTAAAATTACTGTTTCTAGAGAAATGCTAATTGCTGAAAATTCTGACGGTGCAACTCTTGCTAACGGTGAAGAAGGAATCGTTGAGAACTTTGAAACTGGAAGTGCAGAAATTCAGCTTGTAGATGCTACTACTGGTGCAGTACAATACTTTGCTAAATTTAACATTGTGAATACTCAACCAAAAATTTCTTCTGCTACATTCGCTAAGGACTTTGAATTTGTACTTGGTGTAAATACTACAGGTCAAGTTGTACTTGAAGATTTACTAACTAGCTATCAAGTAAATACACCTGCAGGAGACAGAGCAGTTCGTTTCCAAGAGTTTAATGGTGAACTTATTGCCTATATTGATAGTGATGGTGATTCTACTATCGATCCATTCGATTGGACAACAGATGTATATCTAGGAGAAATTGAAGTTACTGGTGTTCCGGCTGCAGCTACAGTTGCATTTGCTGACACAGGTTCTTCATACCTTGCAAAAGATACTACAGTAACACCAACAGGAGCTGCAGGAAATAAATTACTATTTAACTTCTATGCACCTGGCGATGTAAACACTTATGTAAAACCACTTGCAACAACTACTATTACTATTAAGTAATTAGTTTTCAAGAATATCCGGTACCAGTCACTCATACAATTCAGAAATGATTCTGATAACTGAGTACAACACCAAAAAATATAGCCCTTCGACCGAGCAATCGGTTGGAGGGCTATTTCTGTTTTCCTATGCGACGCAAATTTCCTCATGTGTCTGGAATCTCTAATAGTTCTCCCTGCTCCACTTCCACGCAATACCTACAATATCCCTCAGTTGAGTGACCGTAAGCAGGTGATAGTAACATTTGCAGTAATTCTAGGCGCAGAAAAGGATAGGTGGAAGTTGAGTTGCGAAAATAGAATGTGTACAAGCTATAGGGATAGTCCTCCATGCGATCGACCATCGGAATGGCCGTTTCGATTGGATTTCTGTGGATGTATCGACTAACTGCAAGAATACCTTCGGGGTCCTGCGCACACTTGGCAAAGTAGCGACTACCGTTATAAGTAGACAGAGTACTGATATTTCCATTTGTAATAGTCACTATATCGCCGGTTAATATGGCCCATCACTTTTCCAAGTGGAGCCTTTGGTGAGCGAATGGGTAAGTGATAGTGGTTGGTCATGACGCAGTAGGTTAGCAAGGTGAAGGGATGCTTCATATAGCTTTAATGTAGAACACGAAAAAACTCCGCCAGATCTACCACGCCTTTGAAAATATCCTGCCGATTGAATCCCGGTGCCAGTCATTCAGACAACTCAGACACAGTTCTGACAACTGAGTATAAATGCATCTGGTACGTACCAAACGTATCATTATGATCGTCGAGGCAGCACAGTTGCGTTGATGGATACAACGGGTCAAACGTATGAGTATGGTTCTTACGAAGAAGCTCTTGCGCACGCTGGGACAACGGAGCAGCCGTTCCAGTATAATGGTAGACACGGGCGTCATAACGGATGCCAACGATTTGTATCATATGCATATGCGTGCACGTTAAACTGCTATGCCTACGTAAACGGCAATCCAATCTCTTATATTGACCCGTTTGGGTTAAGCCGCGACGGAGATTCAATCTGGCTTCAAGGCGGAAGCTTCATTCACGATGCATTGCCTTATGTGGGCACGTTAAAAGGATTCCAACAAGCCTTTAGTGGCGTGAATCAAGTCACAGGCAGCCGATTATCTACTTCAGAACGTTGGTCAGAAGGCGTTGGTTCAGCGCTCAGTTTCATCCTAATAACTGGCATGAAGCATGTCGGGAAGTATGGAATTGATGGAATTGTTAGTCTAGGAAAGAAACTTGACTTGCAGTTTTTTTGTGGTAAATCTGAGATTCGAGCTGGTTCTTGTTTTTCAAATGAACAAATAAAGAAGGTTGAACGACTTTGAGATAAGTATATAAGTGATTCCAGCCACAAGAATCTACCATCACCTATTGCCAATAAATAAATTGGTTTTCTAGTTGAAAGGTGCAAAGAGCAGAATCCGAAGCAACAAAATTTCGGCAAAGTAAAAGGAGACTTATTTTGCTGAAATTAACTTATGAAGTATTAAGCTTCGGTGCTATTTGGGAGATAGGTTACAACAATGAAAGCATACCCATACTATTGATTGTACATGGGAAGAAATATTATGAGCTACTATAACCGGCGGAAAGAGAAGTATTTATAATGTGTGTAAATATCAGGATTTTTCACTATATGAGATAATTATAAAGACTTCAATGCTAAGTGCTACTCTGAAGGAGGATATTGATAATTAGGAGTTAAAACGAACAGATGTATATAGTCTTCTAGATCCCTTGAAGAAAAATGCATTTTCATATTTTCAAGGCCTGGTAACATCAAATTATTAGCGACAAGGATTTAAGATACTGCATAGTTCATGCATCTGGGTGTATATTATAAAGATTATATGATGAGCCAAGCCAAGCCAAGTCACGCCCAGATTTTATCGAAAGAAACAGCCACAGAGAATAGATTATTTTGGAATCTAAAGGAAGAGGTGATGCAATTAGTAATGAAACTCAGGATAAAGCTAAGAAGCGGACTAGAAAGCTGAGAAAGGTTGCTGGAATATTTCCAGCTTTACGTGCGGTTATTCAATCTTACTTTTCTAGTACGGGAGTTTTCAGAAGTAAAATTACTGATCCCATTGAGTTTGATGAGATGCCCCTCACATTAGAATAAATGAGAAGATTTTCATAAAATAATATTATGAACCTATATTAAGGCTTTTCAAAAATGATGAAATACTAGGCGATGGACTTGATATAAGTAACAGTTCATACAAGGTAGTTGAAATAAAGGAACTTGACATAACTATAGGGATGGAATTTCAATTTATAATTTATTAGTCGAAGAGTCATCCAGATTTTTTAAAATAAAAAAATGATATTGAGGGAAACACTAGAATGTGATTATAAATATAATAAAAATACATTTATCGGTAATGGGGTTATAATAATTATTATAGGAATAATATAGGAAAATGAGAATGTGACATAAGCGCCTATTAACAAAAGATGAGGATTTAAATGTTATCGGGACCGAACATCTAGTGTGTACCTTGCAGTGCAATTAAGCTTTTCAAGCCCTTGTATTGATTTTAGAATTGTAGAACTCAAAAAGATTATTGGGAGTCGGAGATAGAGACGGTATTGCTTATGTGTGTTTGAGATACTAGGGGAGAACAGTGCCTTTATTCGCTTGTTACACAAGGAACTAGTGATGTTTTTTGAAAATTAGGGGGATTGGATGAATAAAGGCATCAAGTAATTGTTTCATGGTACACACTCAGTGCTGAGGATTTTCATTAGAATAAGATGAGGTAGTGTCAATATTCAGTGCTGCAATTAGGTTGAAGATTGAAGGGATTTTAGTGGGATTCGTAAAAAAACTTGAGGAGGTATGAAATTGGAGTTTTATTTAGTGTCGCATCCCGAGGAAATAGGAAAAACAAAAAGAGAAGGCTCTTATTGCGAATTATTAACTGATAATTGGAATGATTATGGTTACGAGTCTTATTTCACCTTATACTATTTTGAAAGTAGATCCAAACCTACTTTAATAGGACCTGTAAAAATCTTGACTACTAAAGGAGTTAGAACTAGTACATATTTGGAATTCAAGTTTAAAAGATTAGATGAAAGTTTTTGCTCTTTAGGCCAGAGAAATTCATTTTATAGGAATATTTGTAAGTTACCTAAAGAAAAATACGAAAAAATATTAAATGCACTAAGAGATACCGTTTTTGATTCTGAAATATTGCCTAATTATCCAGATAAAGTAGGAATAAATGATTCTTTTTTTCGCTTTAGCGAAGCAAAAAATATTTATAAAAATGCAAAGGATAAATATTTTACTAAGAAGAGTTTTAAAAATGGTAACTTTAAATTTAATTTTAACTTCACTCTTCCATATAATAATGAAACAAAAGTTAGTCTTCCATTTAATTTTGAAAAAAACTCGTTTCTGCCTAGTAGAATAAATATAGTAGTGGGGAAAAATGGTGTCGGTAAAACTGCATTATTGTCTAGTTTCGCGGATTCTTTATGTGGGCGGATTGACAATGCTAAAGCTATTGAATTATTTAATCCGCCGGAAATACCGACATTTACTAAAGTAATTGGAATTTCATTCAGTGCTTTCGATAATTTTAGAATGCCTGATGACGAAAGCACCGATGAAATAGAAAAACACCGAGAACTAAATAATTATATTTATTGTGGTATCAGAGACTCGAGCAATAACGGTACCTTATCTCTTGAAGAAATAAAAAAACGTGGACAGTTTAACATAAAAAAAATAATTGAGCGGGATTTAGAAAATGAAGGACATTCATTTTTAGAGACATGGGAGGAAATGCTGAGAAATATTGAAATTCCGTTAAGGGATATTGGGGAACCAGAGTCCATTTTTGATAAACATCTGAGTTCTGGACAACGTATATTAATAGCAACAATCTCAGAAATTTTAGCTGTTATAGAAGATGAATCTATATTGTTGTTTGATGAACCAGAATTACATCTTCATCCAAACGCTGTTTCAAATTTTATTAGGATGTTAAACGTTTTGTTGGATGAATTTAATTCATATGCAATTTTTTCAACTCATTCTCCATTAATTGTACAGGAAGTACCATCAAACTACATTCTAAAACTGGTAAGAACAGAGAGAAATACACTTTTAGTTTCTAATCCAATTACCGAGACTTTTGGGGAAAATATTTCGGATATCGTAAATGAAGTTTTCAATGTAATGGAGAACGAAAGTAATTACCAATCAATTTTAAGAGAACAACTAAAAGAAATGAGTAAAGAAGAAATAATAAGTTATTTTGAAAAAGGTTTAAGTATGCATGCACTGACATATTTGTTTAGTACATCTAAGAATATGGAGCGGAAGTAATATGATTTATAAAAATATTCTTATTCCTGATAACTTTATAGAATCAATGAAATTATACTCAAATATAGTAGAAAGTAAGCAATTAAAGTGTAGGAACATTCTTAGTGAAAATGAAAGTGGGCAATCGATATTTAATGTCGTTTCGGAACGTTATCACGAGTATCATAATAACTATAAAAGCTTGGAAAATATAACCGCACGAACATTTTTGGAAGATGAAAAAAAGTGTTTAAAAGGATGTTACGATATAACAACTAAAGGACTCACTAAATTAGTGAAAGTCCTTGAATCAAGAAGAAATGATGTCGAAAAATCATATTGCTATTACTGTGGCTTTGGTGAGCCAGATACTTTGGATCACTATCTCCCTAAAGGAGAATTTCCGGAGTTCTCTGTCTTAATAAATAATCTTATCCCTTGCTGTTCAACCTGTAATAGGATAAAAGGTGAAAACTGGATAGACGAAAAAACTAAGTATAGAAAGTTAGTGAACTTTTATTATGATGAACCGGAAGAATATCAAATTCTAAAATGTAAAATAGAAAAAGAAGACGATTCATTTTTCTTGAGTTTACAATTGGCTGTAGACATTGATTCGGATAACGCAGTACAAAATATTATTTACAACCATATTAGTACATTAGAATTAATTACTCGTCTCGAAAGCAAGTCGAATACATATTTAGTTGGGAAGTGGAAAGATTATCAAAGTGCTGTCAAGAATGGCATTGAGGATGCGTGGAGAATATTGTTTAATGAGAAAACAAAGGTTTTGAAAGATGACTTTGGAAGTAACTATTGGAAATACGTTATAAACCTAGCTATTATTGACTCTAAAGATTTTGGATATTAATGATTTTAGGGAGTTGCTACGGTCAAAAGTATTCAAACTATTTTAAAGAACAATAAAAAGGATGATACCGAGCAATAAATAAAGCGTGAAACGAACATCGTTACAGATAACCATGCCTTCAAGCGAGGCGCATCCTATTATGGAGGTGCCAATAAATGATGAATGATACAAACACCTGAATAAAACTACACGAGCTAAAATTGATGGGTATGGTGGTAGCTTACAAGGAACAAGCATCGAATAAAGAATTCCAAAAGATGAGTTTTGAAGACGGTTTTTTTTTACTCGTTGATTTAGAACATTCTCGCCGTAAAAGTAATAAGCTTCAACGGTTAATCAAAGCAGGTACTTTTCTAAATTCAAAGGCATGTATTGAAGATATCGAGTACTACGAGGACCGTCGATTAGATAAAAAAAGATTTTGAAACTAGCTAGCGGCATTTATATCCAGGACAGTCACAACATTATATTGAAAGGACCTATCGGCTCAGGAAAATTATTTTTGGTCACTGCATTCAGTATTTCTGCTTGTTGCCAATGCTATCAAGTAAAATATATTCGCTTACCAGAATTACTTGATGAACTGTTGCTGGCAAAGTTGGTAGCAGGCGGAAGCTATCGTAAATGCATCAAAAAATATACAAAGGTCGATCTCTTGATTCTTGATGAATGGCTACTGACAGATTTATCGACAGTGGAAGCAACGACCCTACTCGAAATTACTGGATCCCGCCATAAGGCGGCTTTTACTATTTACTGTTCACAAATTAATCCTAGTGGATGGCATTTAAAATTGGGTAATGAAACAATTGCGGAGGCTATCCTAGATAGAATTATCCATGGTTCCTATCAAATATTGATAGATGAAGAAGTTTCTATGAAAGAACTTCATGGATTGGGGGAATCTAAATGATTCTATCAGAAGTGGAATCTCGTATAGCTAGGTACTTTTTTCACATGTATTTACCTGAAAATGTACTGGTGAAAGAAGGAGAAAGACTAATACCTTCCTGCATACGGTTTGAAGTTCAGGCAATGGATTATGATGAACTTGTTCGTTTAGACATTAACATTATTGACAAGTTATTGGAGAGTAAAAGGTTTAGATAAAATAGAGAGCCATTGGAACTGTAACCGCACTGACCTAAGAAAATGAGACAAATAAAAACACCTTTCGTTGAAAAACGGGTATAGATACCCTAATTAAACAACGCGGAGGTGTTTTTTCTATGGGAATAAGAGTGAGCTATCCAGTAGAAGTGAAAATGAAAGCAATAGAGATGCAGGCAATTTGTATGTTTGGGAATTTGCTGTAATCGAACATTAAATAGCATCCCTTTCTTTGTTGGCGATAGGAACAAGCGCCAATACGATTTCAATTAAAAAAGTACGTCTAGACGGCCGTAGCTGACAATTGGCCCGAAAAGAAACTTCACCCACCATTTTCTATTGACTTGATTAACTGATTCGGCACACCTAATCCCTTCTTTTTTAGTTGGCATTTCAAAATAAAAGCTCATCTACTGACACATCATATTCCATAAAAAT